>NZ_JAVRBQ020000022.1:0-22842 GCF_034531215.2 Nostoc sp. ChiSLP03a | reverse complement strand
TGAGCCTTGCTCACCCTTGTCTCCCCCTAACTATACGATTATCATTCTTACAACTCATGTCTCAAGTATGAAGTATATCTTGTCCTAAGTGCTTCTGAAGTATTTCGTGACCGTTTGGCTAAATTATCGTTCAAATCACAGTAGCGGTATTTGAGCGGGATATAACGACAGGCGCACTGAATTTTGTAGAAGTTCAACAAGATAATACAAATGGTGTCGATGGGCTTGGTGGTGCTAAATCCCTCACCGTCAGCCCCGATGGAAAATTCCTCTATGCTGCTGGATATGAGGACTCGGCTGTAGCTGTGTTTGAGCGAGATACAACCACAGGCGCACTGAATTTTGTAGAAGTTCAAAAAGATAGTATCAGTAGTGTCGATGGGCTTGGTGGTATCTATTCTGTCACTGTCAGCCCCGATGGAAAATTCCTCTATGCTGCTGGATATGATGACTCGGCTATAGCTGTGTTTGAGCGGGATATAACCACAGGCAAACTAAGTTTTGTAGAAGTTCAAAAAGATGATACAGATGGTGTCGATGGACTTGGTGGTGCGGCTTCTGTAACTCTCAGCTCCGATGGCAAATACCTTTATACTGCTGGATATGATGACTCAGCGGTGGCGGTGTTTAGTGCGCCTTTGAATCATGCGCCAGAGGTGACAAATGAAATTATTGACCAAGAAACCACTGAAGATAGTGTCTTCAACTTCACCCTTCCAGTTGACACCTTTAGCGATGCAGATGTTGAAGATACCCTGACTTACACTGCAACTCTAGAAAATGATGACCTACTGCCTACTTGGTTAAAGTTCGATCCTGCTACCCTTACTTTCAGTGGGACTCCGACAAAAAAGGATGTAGGTAATCTAAACATCAAAGTCACTGCTAAAGATATTACTGGAGAGGAAGCTAGTGATATATTTACGCTTGGAGTTGCCGATAAAAATACTCCTACTACTCTATTCACATTAATTACAGGCGATATCTTTAGTGTCAAGACTAAGCTGAAGACTAAAGGCAATAAAGCAAAAATATCCATCAAAATTAAAACCAGCACTTTTAAAGAGGTGAATGAGCTGTGTGTATTTAATGTTGATGATGATGAAGGTAAGATTGATGGCATAGCTCCTGGTGCAGAAGGCTATACACAAGCTGCTCTTTTACGCTCCAGGGTGATTTTCTTCTCCCTTGCTAATATGCCCAAGGGTTTCAAGCATGACGATGTGAATAACGTCTTAGAATTTGACTCTGATACCAAACTCCGATTCTATAGCGTATCCAACAGTACTACTCAGGCTGTACTGTCTGGAAAAGCATCTTTTTCAAGTGTCGTTTTTTCCTCAGCCACAAATACCAACACAGGAGAGGAAGGCTTTTCTCTCAATTTCCAAGATTTCGCTGTAACGGTTCAGGCAACAAATCAAGAAATATCTTTGGGTACAAATTTGCAAGGCAAAAAGGAAGGCGAACTGATTGATTTACGGGGTGTAGGAAAATCGGTAAAGGCTGACTTTAAAGTTTATAGAGAAGCTGCATTGAACAACTTTGTCGGTTTTTATCGGGTGGCTGATGAAAATGGTGGCATTGACACCAATAGCGATGGTAAAGCAGATATTCTCGTTGGACAAGCAGGTTATGCCGAAGCCGCTGTGCGTGGGCGTGTTACAGGCGTTGACTTGACGGTGAGCAATCAAAGTTCGGCAACATCTACCAGCACTTTTGGAACTGATTCGCTATTTGCACCCTTTATTATTATCAATGGTAAAGCGGATAAGTTTCTCGATAATAATGCCAAGAACGATCCAAAGATTTACTTCTCATTTTTGGGTGCTAACTCAGATAAGCTAGATCACATTCGACTGTTGGGAAATAACACCTTTGGTTTTGAAGATTTAGCCAATGGTGGTGATAAAGATTACAACGATATGATTGTGCAGATCAATTTGAGTGTCAATCTTGCCTAGAGCGAAGGCGAGTAATTACTTAGAAAAATAATACAACCTCATCCCGGTTGCGGGATGAGGTTCTTTTTTGTATAGCGAGTTACATGGACTCATATATGTATAAATGCGATCGCCAATAAAACCTTTGCATCAGTCCTAAACCTGTGCATCAGCGTGTTAAAGGCATTTTTTGACGGTGAATAACCAAAAGACAGTTCATTACACCGCGACTTTCAAAGCTGATTCTCTGTTTGCGCCATTTATTATTATTGATGGTATGGTAATATCGATCCCAAGGTTTAGGCAGTATATTTACTGAAGTTTACCATTAGCTTTTTATATTTATATTAGGATTCCGATTTAATTATTGAAAACATCCTGAGACTGAAAAGCCGATTTGATCGGGATTTTATCTAAAATATTGTTCAGATATCAAATATGATTCTTATATCAGTTTAATAATTGACTCCTTGGCTATGCCAAAAAAATCCTGCTTCTACGTGATTTCCAGGATATAGCACGCAATGGCTGCAACGAAAAAACTATTAATTAATAAGTAGTAATTATGTCAGACACCATCCCGATCGCGATCGCTACCCAATCAACTCAAGACTTGTATGAGCAAATACCTGCTACTCACCTAGTTTTCATCGACCCACAGGTTGAAAACTACCAATGTCTAGTAGCAGGTGTATTGCCGAATACCTCTGTTGTAGTCTTAGATCCTGACCAGAATGGCATTGAACAAATTAGCCAAGTGCTGGCAACTCATCGGGAAATCAATACTCTACACATTGTTTCTCACGGCGCACCAGGGCAAGTCTACCTGGGGAACAGTCAACTCAGCTACGAAACCCTCAACCATTATGCTTGGCAACTCATGGACTGGGCAAATGTTTTGAGTGCAGATGCACAACTACTATTGTATGGTTGCGAAGTTGGGCAAACAGAGCAAGGTAAAGCATTTGTACAGCGCCTGAGTGAATTCACAGGTGCAGTAGTAGCGGCGTCTGATAACTTAACGGGGAGTACTGCATTAGGTGGTGACTGGGAACTGGAAGTTTCTACGGGGGCAATTGTTCCTACTCTGGCATTTCAGCCAGAAGTAATGGCAGTTTACGCTTCAGTACTAACTGCTCCAGTCTTATCTAAGGCGATCGCAGACCAAAAAGCCACCCCAGGTATTCTCTTCAGCTTCACTGTACCAGATGACATTTTCACCGATCCAGATGTTGGAGATAGCCTTACCTACACTGCAACTCTGGACAACGATACGCCTTTGCCGACAGGGTTGAATTTCAATGCTGCTACCAAGACTTTCAGTGGTACTCCCGATAATGGGGACGTAGGTAGTCTAAACATCAAAGTTACCGCTAAGGATATTGATGGAGAAACAGCCAGTGATGTGTTTAAACTTACTGTTGATACTCCTCCAGTCTTGTCCAAGGCGATCGCAGACCAACAAGCCACCCAAGGTATTTTCTTCAGCTTCACTGTACCAGATGACACTTTCACTGACCCAGATGTCGGAGATACCCTTACCTACACTGCAACTCTGCCCGACGATACGCCTTTGCCGAATGGGTTAAAGTTCGATGCTGCTACCAGGACTTTCAGTGGCACTCCTGAAAATGAAGATGTAGGTAGTATAAACATCAAAGTTACCGCTCAAGATTTTGCAGGAGAGCAAGCCAGTGATGTGTTTAAAATCACGATTAATAATGTCAACGATCCTCCAGTCTTAGTAAAAGAAATTGCAGATCAGCAAGTCACTGAAGACACACTCTTTAACTTTACCGTCCCAAATGACACCTTTACTGATGCGGATGTTGGAGACATCCTCACCTACACTGCAACCCTGGAAAATGATGAGCTATTACCCACTTGGTTGAACTTCAATCCTACTACCTTTACCTTCAGTGGTACTCCTGAGAATGAGGACGTAGGTAGTTTGAATATCAAAGTCACAGCTAAGGATATTGCTGGAGAGGAAGCCAGTGATGTGTTTCAACTTACGGTTGCTGACAATACTCCTCTAGTGACAATTACAGGCGATATCTTTAGTGTCAAGACTAAGCTGAACATTAAAGATGATAAAGCAAAACTCTCAGTCAAGATTAAAAACAACACCTCTAAAGAGGTGAATGAACTAAATGTATTTACTGTTGACGATGAAGAAGGTAGGATTAACGGCATAGCCCCTGGTGCAGAAGGCTATACACAAGCGGCTCTTTTGCGTTCAAAGGTGGTTTTCTCTACTCTTGCCAATTTGCCTAATGGTTTTAATCCCGCCGACCTGAAAAACATATTAGAATTCAACTCTGATACTAAACTCAGATTTTATCTAGTATCCAACAGTACTACTCAAGCTGTAGTGTCTGGAAAAACCCCCTTCTCAAGTGTGCTTTTTTCCTCAGGTACAAATAACAACATAGAAGCTCAAGGATTTTCTCTTAATTTTCAGAATTTGGTAGTGGATATTCAGCCAACCAATCAAGAGGTATCTTTAGGTACTGGTCTGCAAGGCGAATATCAAGGCGAACTGATTGATTTACGGAGTGTGACACAATCGGTAACAGCTGAGTTTCAAGTCAACAGAGAGGCATCTTACAATAACTTTGTCGGCTTTTATCAGGTGGCTGATGAAAATGGTGGTATTGACACCAATGGCGATGGCACGGCAGATATTCTCGTTGGTCAGGCTGGCTACGCCGAAGCTGCTGTGCGTGGGCGTGTTGCAGGCATTGACTTGACGGTAGGCAACCAAGGCAGTGCAAATTACACTGGCACTTTTGATCCGAATTCTTTGTTTGCACCATTTATTATTGTGGATGGCAGACCCGATGCGATTCTCAGTGGCAATGGCAATAAGAATGTTTACTTCACATTTTTAGGTGCTAATTCAGATAAGGTAGATCACATTCGACTATTGGGAAATAACACCTTTGGTTTTGAGGATTTACCAAATGGTGGTGACAAAGATTACAACGATGTAATTGTGCAGGTCAATTTGAGGGCCAATCTTGCCTAGTATCAAATACTAGTAATTACTTAGTAAAATCGAACAACTTCATCCCGGTTGCGGGGTGAGGTTGTTTTGTACATAGCAATTAGATGGACTCGCTATTAATTAAACTAGTAAATTTACTGAAGGCACTTGTTGTCTTTCCTTCATAAATTTAATAGTTGATTCCTCTAGAGTGACAAAGAGTCTTCCTCTTTCCTTTTCAAGTTAATTTTTATTAAATTAAGCTAGCAAAAAAGTGATGGAGAACTATTTCATAATTAGGGTATAGGTGGTTTTTAACGAGGAAAGCTTTTGTCTTTCGCCATTAGTAATATTGTCAATCCCTGTATTCAAGAATTTGTCAAAAATCATTCAGAAATTTAAAGTTTTTTTATTACATAATTTTAACTAGGATATTTACTTAGGAAAGCATCTGTGATATTTTCATGTTGACTATCACAAAGTAAAATAGGCAACCTAAATTTAACAACTACTTTTATGTGTTTTGGTTTGATAATGAGTATCCATCTTGTATAGTTGCAATACTAAGATATTAATTTTAATTTTGTATAAATTATATAAGTAGGTCGGCAAAATAAAACCAAACTATATTAACAAAAATGAACGAGGCTAAAATCCTCTTCCCTCCTGCCTTCTGCCTCACTTCTCCTATCGGAGAGGCTGCGCCAACGACTACGCTCAGTGACCACCTGCCTCCTGCCTTATCCCAATGACAAATATTTACGCCTACCTACTTAGCGTTAACCAAGTGATAACTTGTCCTCGATCTATTTACAGTATGCTTGATTTGGAAAAACGCATAACAATCGTCACCCTGTGATAAAAATACAGGTCTGCAATTAAACGAACTTGCTCTCTGTGCTTTGACACATTTAAACACCTAAATCCCCCAGAAGTATTGTTACTGCTGGCATAAAACCAAACACTGCCACTGTTAGTAAAAGAAATACTCCCTAATATTTTCGACTTAATTCCTCACTTTAACTTGTTTTATATGACTTATATTAAGAACACTTTTCCCGAATTTCTCACCGCCCTAGAGGGGTTTGAGCAGTTGCCAGATGGAGCGATCGCTAATCTATCAGAACAACTGCAAGCCTGGCGCTATCGCATAGGCCAGAAAATCATCGGTAAAGAAAGTCTTCCGGAACGCATCACGATCATTTATGAGGGACAAGTGCGCTTGTTGGGATACGATCCTCAGACGCAATTGCCAATTACCCTAAAATTACTACAACCAGGGGAAATTATCGGCGAAATTGGTTTGTTACGCGATGTCGCCTGTGAAACAGCGATCGCTTCCACCGAAGTAGTATGTTTAACCTTGAGTGCATCAGCATATTTTAGCTTTCTGGCTTCATACCCAGCTTTTGCCGAAGCTCGCAAGAACCGCAGTTATTTGGTAGAAGTTTTCGATATTCTCGCTTCCTATTGGCAAAAGCAAGCGATCGCTACCTTAAATCTCAGAGAACTGACAGAAAAAGCCTTACCCCAGGCAAAAATACATTATCTCCCTTCTGGAAAAACTCCCTTCCACCAACTGGATAGCAAAAGCGTTTGGTTTGTGAGTGGTGGTGGTACAGTCACGAATTTCTCACCTGGCGATCGCCTAGACTCAGACGATGACAGAGACAAGATTCAGGTTATCGGTCAAAACCCCGCACGCTTGCTTGGTATACATCCGTCAGATTTGATCTTAGAAGATAGTCATGAGATAGAACTTGCAATAACAGAAACCAGAGTAGATACAGATAGCGCTGACGACTTAGATATTATTCCCTACGCATCAGACGAAATAGTTCCACAACCAGCCCCCCAAAACTCAAAGAATTCGTCAAAACAAAAATACCCATTTTTTGGCGGTAAAGGAGAATTAAATTCAACCTTCGCCTGCTTCCAAATGATCGCGAAGCACCTAGAAATGCCGTTTCGTCGCGAGGTGGTTCGCCGCATCTTAACTGAGCAAATCAAACGTCAAGGGACTATATCGTTTCAAGTTACTGCTTACCTGGCAGAGTTAATTGGACTGAAGGCGCAGTTGATAGAGTTACCAGTCGCTTCAGTCACGCGCATTCCGACACCTGCGCTAATTCGCTACGGTGATAATTTTGCCGTTTTATACCAAGTAGATGCCAATACCGTGGTTGTGGGTGTTCCATCCAAAGGAATTGTGCGCTGTAAACCTGCTCAATTGGTTGAACAATTAGATGTCGATCCAACTGATTTTCCGCCCAAAGTTAGGGTATTACTGCTGACTGCGACCAATCAAACACCCCAAGAACGCTTTAGTTTACGGTGGTTTCTGCCCTATTTATCAAAGCACCGTCGAGTCCTAATAGAGGTCTTTATCGCTTCCTTTTTCGTGCAGTTGGCAGCGTTGGCAAATCCGCTAGTCGTTCAGTTAATTATCGACAAAGTTATCACTCAAAATAGTATTGGCACACTACATATTTTGGGGATTTTGCTCTTAGTAGTCGGACTATTTGAAGCAGTGTTGACTACCTTACGAACCTACTTATTTGTCGATACCACTAATCGGATCGATATGGGTTTAGGGTCGCAAATCATTGACCACTTACTACGTCTACCACTGCGCTATTTTGAACGCCGACCGGTGGGTGAACTTTCCACTCGCATCAACGAACTAGAAAATATCCGCCAATTCCTCACGGGTACTGCTTTAACAGTTGGATTAGATGCTTTGTTTTCGCTGGTCTATATCGGTGTGATGCTGATTTATAGTTGGCAACTCACGTTAGTCGGCTTAAGCACAATTCCAATATTTGTGATTATCACCTTAATTGCTTCTCCCACCATTAGCAGACAGTTACGTGCTAAAGCCGAACGCAACGCCGAAACTCAATCTTATTTAGTGGAGGTGATGTCAGGAATTCAAACAGTAAAAGCGCAAAATATCGAATTGCGATCGCGCTTTTCTTGGCAAGAGCGTTACGCCCGATTTGTCGCCGCTGGTTTTAAAACAGTTGTGACTTCTACCCTCGCCAATTCTACTAGCAACTTTCTCAACAAACTCAGCAGCTTACTAGTTTTATGGGTAGGAGCTTATTTAGTACTGCAACAACAATTAACTTTAGGCGAATTAATTGCCTTTAGGATTATATCGGGTTATGTCACCAGCCCAATATTACGTTTAGCTCAACTCTGGCAAAGCTTCCAAGAAACTGCTTTGTCTCTAGAGCGTTTAAGCGATATTGTTGATACCCCACAAGAAGCAGAAACAGACCGCTACAATATACCTTTACCTTCAATCAAGGGAGCAGTGAAATATGAAAATGTTTCCTTCCGGTTTGGCACAAGTGGCCCTCTGCAACTTTCTAATGTCAACCTAGAATTTGCGCCAGGTAAATTTATCGGCATTGTCGGACAAAGTGGGTCTGGTAAAAGTACGATGATGAAATTACTGCTGAGACTTTACGAAACTGAGTCTGGCAGAATTTTGATTGATGGTTATGATATCGCCAAAGTAGAACTTTATTCGTTGCGACGACAAATTGGCGTAGTTCCCCAAGAAACATTATTGTTTGACGGCAGCGTTCAAGAAAATATTGCCCTAACCAATCCCGATGCTACAACCGAAGAAATTATCGAAGCGGCTCAGGTTGCTTGCGCCCACGAGTTTATCATGAACTTACCAAACGGTTACAACACGCGGGTAGGAGAACGGGGTTCTGCACTTTCAGGTGGACAACGACAAAGAATTGCGATCGCTCGTTCAGTTTTACAACGACCAAAATTATTAGTTTTAGACGAAGCAACTAGCGCATTAGACTATCCCACAGAACGGCAAATATGTCTCAATTTAGCCAAAGCATTCAAGGGCGATACAGTATTTTTTATTACCCACCGACTGAATACTGTCAGTAATGCAGATATGATTGTTGTGATGGATAACAGCAGGGTTATAGAACAAGGTAGCCATCAAGAATTAATGGCTACTAAGGGTCATTATTATTACCTGTATCAGCAACAAGATGTAAACTTGTAATTAGTCATTCTTGAGGGCAAAGGTTTTTGGCATCGGGAAACATTGCCCAACCCACAAAAAATTCAAAATCGTTCGACTGAACGCTCACGACAAGTCCAAAACCCAAAATCGTTATGACTCAACTTAATGGAAATCACCTCAACGGCAATCACAAAAACGGCAATCATAAAAATGGAGTGAAGCACGATTCACACGTACTCACAAAACAACAAAAAGCTGCTCAAGAGTCTTTAACTCACTTAAACAATCTGGAATTTGAGCAATCTATTGTCTTGCGCCAATCTCCAATTTGGTCGCGTACAATCATGATTACACTGGTGGGGCTAGCCTGCTTTGGTATTGGTTGGACTTATTTTGCAAAAATTGAGCAAGTAGTGCCAGCAACCGGACAATTAAAACCTCAAGGAACAGTCAAAGAAGTTCAAGCTCCTGTGAGTGGAGTAGTGAAAACAGTTAATGTAAAAGATGGACAAGAAGTAAAGCCAGGTGATTTACTGCTAACTTTTGATTCCATAGCCTCTGTTGCCGAATTAAATTCTTTGAATAAAATTCGCCTTGCATTAATGAAAGAAAACCAGATTTATCGGCGATTGATGAATGCAAGTACTGCCAATGGCTCGGAACTGTTATATTTGCGCGGTAATTTGCCACAAGAAACTGCTTTTCTTTTGAAAAGTCGGGCAGCATTAGTAGCAGAAAATGAATTATTCCGCACTCAATTAAAAAATTCTGGTCAAGATTCTGGAGTAGGAATTGATGAACAGCAACTTCTACGAGTTGCTAAACAAGAATTAGACTCTCGCTCCTCAGCAGCGCGATTAGAAGTAGAAAAGATCAAAAAACAACTGATTCAAAATCAAATTAAGCTGGAAGATAGTAAATCAAGTTTAGCTATTCAAGAGGGGATTTTAAATAAGCTGAAGATATTAGCAGAAGAAGGTGGGATTTCTCAACTTCAGTATCTCAATCAGCAACAAGAAGTTCAAAACCGCACCGCAGAAGTAGCGCAACTAGGTGAGGAACTGAAACGCCTCCAGTTTGATATAGAAAAAGGACAACAAGAGTTAAGCAATACGGTGGCTGTTTCTGATAAAAACATTTTGGATAAGATAGCTCAGAACAAACAACAGATTGCTACAATCGATAGCCAATTCATGAAAGTTGTGCTGGAAAATGAGCAGCGTTTGGCAGATGTCAATAGTAAAATATCTCAATCACAGTTAAACGTTAAATATCAAGAACTGCGCGCACCTGTAGCTGGAACAGTTTTCGATTTGCAAGCAAAAAATCCTGGATTTGTCGCAACTCCAACTACAAAACTGTTGCAAATTGTCCCTAAAGAAAACTATATTGCTGAAGTTTTTATCACTAACAAAGACATTGGATTTGTGCGAAAAGGTATGAAAGTAGATGTCAGAATTGACTCCTTTCCTTACAGCGAGTTTGGCGATATTAAGGGAAAAGTGACTGAGATAGGTTCAGACGCATTACCGCCAGATCAAACCCATCAGTTTTACAGGTTTCCGGCAAAAGTCTCATTAGATAAACAATCCCTAGTGATTAAGGATAAAAAAGTTAACTTGCAATCAGGTATGTCTATCAGTGCCAATATAAAAGTGCGCGAAGAACGGACTGTGCTTAGTTTATTCACTGAAATGTTTACCAAGCAAGTTGATGCTCTTAAACAGGTACGATGAAGAGGGTTAAGTTAAAAAATCGCAGTGACTTCACAAGGAGAGTTGCTGCTTTACTAAGTACATTAGTACTAAGTATTTTTTCCTCTTTCAGCACTCAATACTCTTGATGATGGTTAATTTTCAACGCATCGAACCCGCTCCCGGACAAGAATCAGTTTGGGATTATCCCCGTCCTCCTCTTTTGGAGGACACAACCAAACATATCCAAATAATCTTTAACGGAGTAGTAATTGTAGATACTCACAGCGCCAAACGTGTTTTAGAAACCAGTCATCCTCCTTCTTACTACATTCCCCCAGCAGATATCAAAATGGAATATCTACAGATGACTCCGCAATCTAGCTTTTGTGAGTGGAAGGGAAGTGCTGATTACTACACAATCCGAGTTAGCGATAAACAAGTCCATAATGCTGCCTGGTTCTACCCCAAACCCACACCTGTCTTTGAATCTATCAAGGACTATGTAGCTTTTTATGCTCATCTAATGGATAAATGCTACGTTAATGGCGAAGAGGTGCAACCACAACCAGGTAACTTCTACGGCGGTTGGATAACCAGCGATATTGTTGGGCCATTTAAAGGCGCTCCTGGTACTTGGGGATGGTGAGTCAAACCCTGCGGGGAATTCAAAATTCAAAATTCAAAATTGAAGACCCCACGGATAAATCTAAGGGCTTAAATTAATGTTGTTGCTTCGCATTTTTTCTTTTCCATAAATAAATTCAGGGGCTTGTATCCTTTTTTCTTTGGTCAACGTAGTAGCGCGATATGCTTAAAATGTTGGGTTTCAAAAACTTACGAAAACTAAAATTTAATCATTATAGCAACAGCCAAAAAGGTTAGGACATTAACAGATGATAAAATTTAGACACAAAAAGGCTTTTCACCCAGTCCCCAGCCCTTTGCTATAACAGAATTACTCAACCCAATAAATTAAGCTTGCTGTGCTACTACTATTAAATAAACCAAGTTTTATGAAATCTCAAAAAACCTGGTTTCTGGGATTACTAAATTGATGTTCTGACTACCTAGCAGCTTTTCTTTCAAACATCAAATATGTACCTCCTAATCCTTCTACAATTGTGCGTGTATTGGCAATCATCATTTTCTGATAAGTGTCCGCTTCGCTTCCTGGTTCACCAAGTCCCTCAGCGTACAGCTTTCTGTCAGAAATGTTCACTTCAGCTTCTGTGGCTACAGATTGAATCAAATTAGGATTAATTTCCACTTCAGCAAAAATTGTTGATACTTTAGCCCGTTTGATGTTGGTAGCCAAATTATTGACTCGTTCGGTTGTCAGCTTTTCTTTAGTACTAATACTTTGCAATCCTCCTGTCAATGAAATACGGTATGCTTTGGCGTAATAACTTAGTGCATCAGAGGTTGTAACCAACTTACGTTCTTTGGTAGGAATACTGGCAATTCTTGACTTAATCCAGCTATCTAGTTGAGTGAGTTCATTGGTAATTTTTTTAGTATTACTGCTATAAGCCTCTGCATCACTAGATTGTAATTTTCTCAAATTACTATTAATTACCTCCACCATTCTGATAGCATTTTTGGTATTGTGCCAAACATGAGGCTCGGTTATATTCTTATCATCTACCTGAAATTTTTGTGGCTTAGGTACTGCCAGTTGAGCGACGGCTATTTTTGGTGTGGGGTTTTTAGTCGCTTTAATTAACTCGATCAGATTTGGTTCAAAATTGTAACCATTATAAAGAATAAGATTAGCTTGTTCAATGGCTTTACGATCTTCCGGTTTTGGTTTATAAAATTGGGGGTCGGCAGTAGGGGAAATTAAGCAGGTGAGGTTAACTGTATTTCCAGCAATCTGCCTGGTTAAGTCACACAATACGCTTGTAGTCGCTACAACTTGGGGAAGATTCTCATTTACCTGGGTGTTAGTCTGAGTGAATGTAGTGCTTACAGCTTGATTTCGACATCCAACAAATCCAATTGTCAAGGCAGCAAGAATAACTGGGAAGAAATTATTCAATGGTGATTTTTTTGACATCCTCAACTCCTACTGGATGTATAAAAAAAGATAATCATTATTGGTAAAGTATTAGTAAAATACCAAGGGAAAGTCTTCAGCGGGGAAGAGATTAAGGGCTGAGGGGGAAGCCTTCGGCAAAGAAAGGGTAAAGGTTAAGGGAAGAGGAATTAAGAGACTTTCTCCTCTATCACTTATCTGTTTCCCAAGTCCACACCCAGCAATTTTTGGTTGGCGATCCACTAGTGAGGTTTTTACAGGCAAAATATTAGTTAACTGCACACGACAGACTGGAAAACTGGTAAAGGTAGGAGCACAATAATAAAGGCAATGCTGGGGAGTCTCCAAGGAGTGTAGTGTAGTTCTCTCACCATCTGTTGAAGGGTCTATACCATTGTGCTTACATCCCACAAAGCTCGCAAATTGACTAGGATTATTAGGTTAAGGAATGGGAGGTAGTAATGATGGGGCTTATGGAGCATACGGGTTGATTTCGCAAACCGAGTCGTGAATCTAAGGCAATTGTAGCTGTGGTTTTGCGAGGTGTGGACATATCATTGTTACAAAATTGGCAAATTGGCGATTTTTTAGCCATCAGCCTTTGTTACACTAATTTTTACCTAGTAAAGCCTTTCAATATCGCTTAGAGCATTATCTAACTACTTTTTATTGCCAGAATTCAGGATGTACTTGGTGCCATAAATTTTATCCTTTAGTTTCTTGATAATTAAATAAGAGCCAAATCAAGTATATAGAACAATTCCTCAAAGCTAATATTGGTCAAGATAAATAATGGTAATTTTAGTTGTCATAATTAACACCCTGATTTCACTGATACTAATTTATGTGGCTTGGCGGGTGTGGCAACTTAAGCACCAGCTAGCATACATAGCAGATAGGTTAACCGCCTATGAAAGTTGTACCAATGCAGCCCTGAATAAAGCACCCGAAAATATTTATCTCAGCCAACAGAATATTTATAACTTACGGCAGAGAAATCAAGCGCTACAAATGCAAATTCAACAAGTGCGGCAAATTATCAGTTTACTTATGCTAGGGCAGCAAATCTGGCAGCGTTATTTTCTGAAGCTAGAGTTAATATCTCGGAAAAGAACAGTTGCAAAATGAGTTATGTCAGGTTCACATGAACATTGATGATTAAGGCTGACGGGGAACACAAGAGAAAGATCCGTAGTAAGATCCCATAGGGTGCATTGGCTTCTGGCGTAGGCATAGCCCGCCGCAGGCATCGCTTCCCCTTTCCATACCCTCAAAGCTTGTTATTAAGAGCGTCCCTTCAGTAGAAGGGTACGGAACTACCCAAGACATAACACAAAAAGATGCCCACCAGAGGTAGCAAAACTTTGGGAAATACGGGGAGTTTTGAATTACAAGTAATTAATGCTTTTAGTATTAATGAATAAAAGCAACATTTCTGGCTGATATTTTGTCACCATAGATTAACTGAATAAAATCGGTTGAGTCTTACAAGGGGAGAAAACCCACCTAAAATGGGTGTAAGGAGAGAAACAATAACATGTCTAATAACCGTTCTGGAGTATTTTTTGGCGGTTTGATGCTGGGAGCTACAATCGGTGCTTTGACTGGTTTACTCGTGGCTCCACGCACAGGGCGCGAAACGCGTAAAATTTTGAAAAAATCTGCTAATGCTATCCCAGAATTGGCAGAAGATTTATCAGTGAGTGTGCAAATTCAGGCAGATCGTCTCTCTGCTAGCGCACTACGAAACTGGGATGAGACTTTAGATCGATTACGGGAAGCGATCGCAGCAGGCGTAGATGCCAGCCAGCGAGAAAGCCAAGTCTTGAAGCGACAAACATCTGTTAAAGACTCAGATTCGCTTCCCCAGCAATTAGAACGCTCATAAATGACATAACCGTGATTGAACCCCTGTTTTGGTTGGGACTTTCCTTACTTTTAGTCGCCACAAGCTTGACTGCGGTTTTAGTGGCGGCGATACCGGCTTTGCAGGAGTTAGCACGCGCGGCTCGCAGTGCAGAAAAGCTATTTGATACTCTGTCGCGGGAGTTACCACCCACTCTAGAAGCCATCCGCGTAACTGGCTTAGAAATCACTGACTTAACTGATGATGTCAGTGAGGGCGTAAAAAGTGCTAGTCAGGTTGTGAAACAAGTAGATCAAAGCCTTGATAGTGCAAGAATTCAGGCTCAAAATCTGCAAGTAAGCACGCGCAGCATTTTTATTGGCGCGAAAGCTGCTTGGAAAAACTTCACGCGCCAAAAACCTGTAAGGCGGACGAGCGATCGCTTGCCAACTAATGAACAACCACCACTAACGTTGCGAGAACGAGAAGTGCTAAGGCAAGAAAATCGTCGGATAAAAACGGAAGTATATCGCACTAATGAGGGTTACAACGACTCTGCTAACTGGGAAACCAATTTTGATGACGAGGATTGATCAAAAAAACAGCATGGGACATTGCTTATCTTCCTTATGCGGTGTCAAAACTTGCTATTTTATCAGCTTAAAAAAAGCGATTTTTGTTTATGGATAAACTTTGGCATTGTATTGACCAATTTGGGAAAGCGGCTGAAGCATATTTTAATGAAGCAGTCTTTTTAGGAGAAATGTGCTTGTTCCCAAATTTTTGTATCACTAGAAACAACAGTTAAATTATTTTGCAGTGCAATAGCAGCTATCCAAATATCATTTTCATCAAAACCTAAATCAACAATTTTAGTTTTTCGCTGCTTATTTTTATCTTTGGGTGCAAATTTCTTGAATAAAGCTGCTTTAATTTGACCGTAAAATGTTGCTGTTTCTTCTGTTATGTGGTATATACGAATATCTTCTAAAAATTCTGTCAAGCGAACCAGATTATTTTCTTTACGTTGGGATTTTTCCATCATGAATGTCATTTCACGCTGGACAATTACGCAAGTAGCAATATTATTTTCTCCAACTTCGTTCACGCGACGGACAATATTGGGATCGCCTAAAATAATGGCACTACAATGATTTGTATCAAGTAAATACATTATTCAAATAGGTTTTCGTCATCAAATTTAGCTTGACTACGAGTAGCATATACTGCTTGAAGGCATTCTTCAAAGTCGTCACCTTCCCAAGTACCAGCGTGTCGAAGGATGGAGCGTCCAGAAGCAGGACGGTATGTAAGTTGCTCTTTATCAGTAAAAGTTTCTGTAGAATCCCTTAAAGGAATAAGTTTAAGCGTATCTGGTTCTAACTCCTTTTGTGTATATTTAACCTTAATAGAACGGATCAAATCGAGTGCTTCTGTTAGCAACTCCGGCGGTAAAGTTTCTATTTCTTGGATTAATAATTCTTTGTTAGTCATCTCTCACCTCTAATCATTCCCTTTTTATTGTATGGGGAACTCCGCTATGGCTTAGTCAATTTTGAGTTGTTAAAAACTTTGACGATAATAATTAAAAAGAGGGTGGATGATTCTAGTGTCTCTAGCCTCCTCCCCTCTCCCCAGACACGATTATCATTTTAATTAAGGATATTTTGACTATTTTAACTAGTTGACAAAATCCGTGTTTTGCTTTATACATTTTCCACACTCCCCAAAAACCTTTTGCTTTGATCCCCTAGATTAGAGTAAAGTAAACAAGTGTAAAGGACTATCATTTTTCTAGTACTCTTTTAAAACAACTTGTTCGCTTTTACCGTTAATATTTGTATAAAAACGTCCATGCAATCTTGTTTTTGGCGACGAATTCTAGTATCTATTGCAATATTTTTCCTGGCTGGGTCAATTTGGGTGATGCATTCTCCCCCAGCATTGGCTTATGACAATCCTGAGTTACTTCCTGACACCTTTACCCCAGTTGTAGATTTAGCTAAATCTCTGCCTGTACTGCAAGAAGAAAAGCTTGTCAAAGATTTAGAGCAGTTTGAAGCCGACACAGGCTGGAAATTGCGAGTCTTAACCCAATATGACCGCACCCCAGGTCGCGCGGTGATCAAATATTGGGGTTTGGATGACAAAAGCATTCTACTCGTTGCCGATTCTCGTGGCGGTAACATCCTCAGTTTTAGCGTCGGCGATGCTGTTTATAAACTTTTACCCCGGACTTTTTGGATAGAACTGCAAACTCGCTTCGGTAATTTGTATTTTGTCCGCGAACAAGGCGAAGACCAAGCCATTCTACAAGCCTTAGAATCGGTTAAAGGCTGTTTGCTCAAAGGGGGTTGTAATGTTGTCCCCGGACTACCACGAGAGCAGTGGATTCTCACCTTGATTACCTCAGTTATTGGTGGGGTGATTTGTGGATTTGCAGCTCAACCCCGCCAAAAAGGACAAGTTTTTGCTTGGCAATGGGCTTTAATTTTCTCACCTTTGTGGGGAATCTTGTTTATTGCCTTCGGCATTGGACCAGTTGTGACACGTACAAGCGACTGGTTGCCTTTAGTTCGCAATATCTCTGGGTTTCTCATTGGCGTCTTGGTTGCCTACCTATCTCCTATTTTCAATCGGTCTTCTTCTAGTAATGAGTTATGAGTGAGTAGTTAGGAGTGAATAGTTTAATTAACTTATAACTCCTAACTCCTAACTCCTAACTCTTAACTCTCTGAAGCTGATAAGCTGAAAGCTAATATTTGAGAAGCTCAACAAAAATGGAATGGCACGTAACTGATGCTCAAAGTTTAGCAATCATTGATAGTGAAATTGGCGATCATGTCTTTTCACCCGCAGAGTATGAGATTGTGCGTCGGGTAATCTACGCTACGGCTGACTTTGAGTATAAGTCTTTGATTCGCTTTTCTGAGCGTGCCTTGCAAGCTGGAGCAGCAGCGCTAGCCGCACGTACCACGATTGTGGTAGATGTCCCGATGGTACAAGTAGGTATTGCCTACGATATTCAAAATACCTTTGCGAATCCAGTGTATTGCAGCATGGAAGCTCTCACACGCCCTCAAAAAGAAAAGACTCGCGCAGCATGGGGAATAGAAACCTTAGCAAAGCGTTATCCAGAGGGAATTTTTGTGGTGGGTCAAGCACAAACGGCCCTGACTGCACTGCTGGATTTAATTGAACTTGAGGAAATTAGACCTGCTTTAACGATCGCAACTCCAGTGGGATTTGTAAATGTTGATGAAGCTAAGGAGCGTTTACAAGACTCTCTAGTACCTCACATTATAATTGACGGCCGCAAAGGAAATGCAGTTGTAGCAGCTGCGATCGTTGATGGGTTGGTAGACTTAGCTTGGCAAGCCTATGGACAAGATGGAAATCGGGGGAGCTAGGAAAATCGACTCTATTATTATATTTTGTATCCAAAAGAGTATTCATCAATCATTGAATATGCTGATATTTTTCTGAAGTCGTGCCGTTCAAGGAGCCTTTTCTTGTGGTAATTCAAGGTTTCAATTTAAGTGCATATCTTGCAATTCCTGTGGTATTAAGTCTTTTGGCTGATGGAGAAGGAATAAAAGTATCTTTAGTTAAAAACGTTCGTCAGGTATCTACTAACAAGGAAATTATTTTATCCAACCGTCAGCTAATCAGTATTAGGGCAACTCCAAAAACATACTATGTTAGTGGTGTTGGAAATGACACAAATAGCGGACTCTCTATTTCATCCGCCTTTAGAACAATTCAAAAGGCAGCAAATCTGACTAACCCTGGCGATACAGTATTGATTATGAACGGAGTGTACACAAATTTAAGAAAAGCTGGTAGTGCAGTAAGTATTAGACGTTCTGGAACTGCAAATGCATGGATTAAGTATAAAGCATATCCCGGTCATTTCCCAAAAATTCAGCACAATACATGGAACGGTATCTCGATTTCAAATAAAGCTTCATATATCGAGATAAATGGGCTGGAGGTAATAGGAAATAATGCCAATATAACCCTTGATTATGCGATGAGTCAGAAGACTAACAAACAAAACCCGCTAACAAATGGAAACTGCATCAGTGTGGATGGACGAACAAATGGTCATAGTCACCATATACGTATTGTCAACAACAAAGTACATAAGTGTGGAGGAGCAGGCATTTCCGCTATTCAATCGGATTATGTGACAATAAATAATAACGAAGTGTTCGATAATGCCTGGTATAGCGTTTATGGTAACAGTGGCATTTCAATTTTGAATAGTTGGAACTCTGACAATAAGCGGGGATACAAAATGTTTGTTACTAACAACAAAACCTACAACAATCGTATGTACATCCCTTGGATTGCAGTCGGAAAGATCACAGACGGTAATGGTATTATTATCGATAGTTCTAGAAACGATCAAAATAACTCCAAATTGGATGCATATAAAGGATACACTTTAGTTCAAAATAATCTTGCATTTAATAATGGTGGGTCGGGTATTCATGCATTTTTAAGCGAGCATGTTGATATTGTAAATAACACAGCTGTTTTAAATAATCAAAGTCCAGAACTTAATGGCGGGCAAATATTTGCTTATACATCATCTGATGTCAGAATCCTTAGGAACATTCTTTATGCTTTTCCTGGAAAAAATATTAATAATAAGACTAAAAATAAAAACGTTATTTATGATTATAATATCTACATGAATAGCTCTAAAATAAATGTTAAGGGGCCTCATGATATTGTTGCAGGCTCACAATTTTTAAGCAAGTATCCCACTCTAAAAAAAATATCTGGCAATTGGAAATCGCGGTTAGATAAACAAAATCCGCCGACACGTCCTTATGTAGAATCTAAGTCGGCAGGTTTTGCCTGCGGGACAGTGACTTATCGCTTGCAAGGAAAACTCATCAAAGTGGGATGCTCTCGTTAGCAATCAGGCAGGAAATTCAGGGTAGGAGCTACGGTGTACACACAAGTGTTGGTGTAGTGTATCTATCCCGCCTCGGAATAAATTCCGAGTCTTATAACGAAAGTCTTCTTTTAGAGGACTTTAGCTATCAGCTCGGAACTTTAGTTCTGGGCGGGATATTTGCTCAGTGTGGGACTTTCACTTGAACAGAAATATTGGATGGGTAGGATTTTTAGAGATATGCGTACACCGTAGCCCCAAAGGGAGAGGCTAGCGCCAAGGGGTTTCCCCAAGTGGAGCAAGTGGCTGCCTAAATGCAGGGCGTAAGTCTATGGCATCATGTAAAAATAAGTTGTACAAAATTTATTTGGAATAGCTTGATATATCTAGCTTTCACAAAAAAATTGTTCAGGTTATTTTTACACAAATCCTATCTGTACGTTTCTGAAAGAGAAGCCTATCTAATCACTTCTTCAATCCTCTACTCTACGACGCCGCCGACGCGGTTTTTGTTGTTGGTCTTCGCGCAAGCGACGACCGACTTCGTTAAAGAAATCTCGCCGCAGATAAGGATAATCGCTAACCCACAGGTCACGATTGGGAAAGTATATATCACTAAATTCATCAATACTACTCAAATCTGGGCGATTGGACATCACTACCATTTCTGCAATTTGACCGCGAGTAATAACTTTGTGGGCAGGACGCAATGGTGCTACAAATTCAATGCTAAATCCTGTATCATCACCTATCTCTAAATTTATCTGTTTTTCTCGGTTTTCTACAATCACCAATTCGCCTTTGTTGTTGACTGTTTCGGTTTTACCTATCAACTGGTCTGTAATCCACCAATCTAGGACTCGACCACGGAAAAAGCCGCCGTATTTATAACGGCGGCATTGTAAATTCCGCATACTTGCTTGAAACACTGGATACCACAGCCAAAAAAAAGCGCTAATTATCCCGAACACAAATACTATTGAAGCAAACTCAAGCTTGAAAATAACTGTTACAAGCAAAATAACAACTACCGCAACTACAGAAATTAACAGCCGTTGCAAAAAATTTGAGAACTTCCCCCAGTAGTACTTGTACTGCAAACCAGTGGCAATTAGGGGGACAACTTGTTCAAATTTCTGGCGAGTCAGTGGTACTAACATGAGTGCTAAGTAATGAATGCCCAATAGTAAGTTTAAAGTATCTTTTCTAATCCATATACTAACGACTTTAGCGCTAAGACTTTGCGAATCGCTAGTAGCACTCCTGGCATATAACAAGCGCGATCGCTCGTATCATGTCGTAAAGTATAAATCTGTCCTGCTGCGCCAAAAATCACTTCCTGGTGGGCAATCAATCCCGGCAAGCGGACGCTATGAATTCTAATTCCTTCATCTGCTACACTGCCCCTCGCTCCTGGTAATTTTTCCGTTTCTTCTACAAGAGCAGGGTTAAAAGTTTTACCCAATTCTCCTAATAACTGCGCTGTTTGAATGGCAGTACCGCTGGGAGCATCAGCTTTTTGATTGTGATGCAGTTCGATAATTTCCACATGGTCAAAATATTTTGAGGCTGCGATCGCGGCTTGTTGCAACAGTATCATGCCAATGGAAAAATTAGGAATAATTAGGCAACCAGTGCTAGCTTTGTCGGCAAAATCTGCCAAATCTTGAATTTGTTCTGGACTTAACCCAGTAGTGCCGACTACAGGACGAATACCGTAAGCGATCGCACTGCGAATATTGTCATAAACTGAATCGGGATGGGTAAAGTCTACAATCACCCCTGGAGGAGACTGTCTGTCACCAGCCACATACCCCAACATCGGTTCTAATTGATTGGTAATTGGTACTTCCAAAGGTTCGCTTAAACCCGCCAACTCCCCGGCATCTTTATCTTGATGTTCTAAACTGTAGTCAATTGCACCCACTAGGTTTAAGTCAGGCGCTTGCGCCACCGCCTTAACCACCTCACGGCCCATTTTGCCGGCAGCACCGTTGACAATAACCGGGATAGGAGCTTGATTCGTCATAGGTCGAGAAATACTTTTTGAGTCAACAAAGGAATTGTAAAGACTTTCGCGATCTAGTAGCTAGCTTCTCAAATCTCTGGCTTAATTCTACCTACCCTGAATTGTCCAGCTAATCCCTTAGTTTTTCTACTCCCCAAAACATCGGTTCTCGTTTTCATTGCACTATCCACCCAGTAACCCGTTTTATTTGCCGAACGTACTGTTTTGATAAGTATTCCTTATAAATTATATCAGCCTTTGTTTGTCAAGTCTAGTTGACCATTTGTAATATTTTTGTTATATTTATTTACATAGCTTAGTAAAGCCCTAGAGTAAGCTGCATAGCTAAAATTGCACCTTGTCTATTACCTATATAGTTTTGGTTGCGTTGGGTGTTAACTAAGAAAAACAGACTTCGGTTTTGCAATATCCCATCGACATTTGGACTTCTCCCATTTACCTCGGCTATCAAGTCGGGGTTTTTTATGTTCTCGATTATTTCCTTATTTCTTTAACTTTCCTCAGCAAATGGAATAGGGCGATCGCTACATCGTGCAGGAGTTTCTAAAATATAATTTTCTTCAGCACAGATTTGACGTAATTCTGCAAAAGCGTCTGCGAAGGAAGAGACTTTTTGTTGCTGATGCCAAGCAAGGAAGGCTTGAAAAAGTTTAGGTTCTATGATCGCAGCAACTAATTTGCCCTGCTTGAAGATTAATTGAGGTTCTGATGCGATCGTATCAATCACCTCTGGCAGTTTTTGTTGTGCTTCGTCAAGTTTCCAGTTCATTTGTTTTAAATGTTGGACTGCTGATTATAACTTAAGGTAACTTTAGACATCGCTTGGCATAAACCCAGATAATCTTGATTAATGTGCGATCGCGGCAATTATTCCGGCGTTAGCAAAGCTTAACGTACCCCTACGGGGAAGCAAGCTACGCGTAGCGTCTTGCAGAGAAGTTATCGCTTTTGCTGTTCTACTTGCTGGACTTGTGCAACATCTAAATCCAAGGCCTGCGCTATCTGTTCTACAGTTAAACCCAATGCTAAAAGTTTAGGTACAGCTTCTAATTTTGCTTCTAAACGTCCTTCTTGGTAAACCCGCGTTTGCTTTAAATCGCTTAAGCCAAACATTGCTTCTATCTCCTTGCGACTCATTTTGGGAAATTTATAAACTAGGATTGTCTCAATCAATTCTAATAATTGTTTTTGTGGAAGTTGCAAATTTAATGCTTGCTGGGTGCGGTTGATTAATTCCTTGGCGCTGTTAATGGCTGTATCTTCGTCTTCAATTACTAATTTTATCGTAGCAATGCCTATTGGTAAGGATGCAGTTGAGCCTAATTCATCTAAGTAAATTATACTGATACGCTGGCTGTGGAAGAATTCTATGAAATCTTCTTTCTCAC
>NZ_JAVRBQ020000021.1:0-9428 GCF_034531215.2 Nostoc sp. ChiSLP03a | reverse complement strand
TCATACTCCAGACCAATTAACCGCTTTGTTCTTTTAGGATTCTCTTCAATATGATTCAGTATGTCGCTCATGTTTCTGTGTCAAAAAAGCTATTTAATGTTCTTTTACCACAGAATGTTACTATTTTGGAGATGTCTAATAAAAATAGTACTTTTCAGTTGAGTCCAATACGGGTAAGCAAGTTTGTAGTAAGGACTTTAGTCTTTATTTTCTAAGTACTAAAGTCCTTACTACAAATCTTCAAAACTAATTTACTGGTTTAGTAGTCCGATCGCCATTTCAAGATACATCTTAGCCTTGTGCAAGTTAAGCAAGCTCTCTTGATCGTATCTGTCAGGGTAGCTCATAGCTTTGCCTTCCATTGTCAGCTTAATCAGGGCTGCTTGCTCATCAGTGGGTGAATTCATCTCATCTACCACCCGTTCAAGGAATTGAATAACGCTAAAGCCTGGTGACTTCAACCCTCTTCCTTGCCTTAGTTGCGCGAGTCCTATCTGTGGGAATGCCATCAAGGTAACAATCCAACTGGTCTTGTACCCTCCGTTCCCAGTAGGCTTTAATCCATAACGTCTACATAAGTCTCTCAACTCAGCAGTGGTTTTGATTTCGAGTTCTGACCTTGTGAACATAAAATAGAGTTACCCATTTGTAAAAGTGGTATCGGTGGTGAACTTGTTTTGTAGACTGGGTATCACCACCGATCTAAAACTTTATTCTAATGGTTTCGTTAGTATCAAGCTATATTTATATCTCTCAACAATGCCTAATCCTAAAGGGAACCCTCAAAATTTTGAACCAGCGCAACCAAAGGGAGATAAGCCATTAACTGACCAATTAAGTTTTAGAGTCTCTAAGGAAATGAAGGAAGAGGTCAAGGCTAAAGACGATCCTTCTGAGTTTTGTCGCCAAGCTATCCAAAAAGCACTAGATGAAGATAGGGAGAACTAGTTAAAAGTTTTTGGACTAATACTTCACGCCTAATGTGAATTAAAAGCTTTAATTTTGTAGGGTGCGTTATGGACGCTAGTCCTAACGCACCGAAGATATCGGACTATATTTTAGATTTAGAAAGGAAATTGGACGATATCTTTGAACTTAAGAATACTGATCATTATGTCAAAATTTTCTTCTTAGAGCAAAAAATGATGCTTATAAATCGATTATTTAAAGGACTAGCTGTTGTATTGACAGTAATGGTAGGCATAGTAATTATTTGGTTATTAGTTAACTTGGTACAGTCGCAGCTAATAATATCGTCCGCTCGTGAAGGCAGTTCTTTATCTTTAGCAAGGCTTTATTTATTCGGTTTACAGGCTCCAAAAATTGAACTAAATTTCAGACTTGTGTTCATTGCTAGCGCAGTTGAGATTGCCTTATTCTGGCTACTAGTACTTCTTGATGTTGTCTCTCGACATCGTGGTTTAATAGCTACTTTAGTCCTCTTTATTTTCGTTGGAATTGTCGTCTTTATTGTTTACAGTCAGTATGCAAGTGTTTTTTAGCTGATTGACAAAATTGACTCTATTCTAACCTCTCACAGATGATTACCGCGATCGCTCCAAAATCCAATCGAGTAAAATCGGATTGACTAACTCCGGTGCTTCATCCTGCGGACAATGCCCCACTCCCTCTAAAGGAATAAACTTTTCTACTTGCCCAAAGTTAGCTAATTCTCTCCCTAATTTAATTGGTTCCCACGGATCGGCTGTTCCCCACAAAATAATCGCCGGACAAGGTAACAGTGGTAAAAGGTCTTCCGGTAGTGGCCCTGTAGAATAAGAAGTAAAAGCAAGAAACACAGCCCCAGCTACCGGATCGCTTGCTGGTGACATCAAAATATCTACCAACTCATCTGTCACCATCTCAGCATTTGCATAAGCTTGCAGCAGAATTTTCCGCACCGTTTTTGGTTTTGCGAGTTGATTGAAAAAGAAATCACCAACTGGTTTAATAGATAACACTCGTTGCAACAAAGGCGCTCCGTAACGACGAGATAAAGATAAAGTTTCCCGTTTGCGATCGTGTAACAGCCGTAAAGAACAGTTGAGCAAAGCAACTCCCAAGGCAATATCTGGGTTACTTACTGCTGCTTGCATAGCTACAATACAGCCAATGGAATTTCCCACTAAAAAAGCTGGCTCACCGACAACTTCACGGCAAAAATCTGCTACTTGCTGTCCCCAGGTTTCTAGTGTGTAGTTAATTTTTTCACCAGGCTGAGGTTTTGCAGAAGCGCCAAAACCAATCAAATCAATAGTATAAACACAGCAATTTTCCGCTAATACGGGAATATTTTTTCGCCAGTGCCACCAAGAAGCACCAAATCCATGCACCAGGACAACAGCTGGCCCAGTAGTTCCTTGGGTTTGGTAACAGATCGGAAAATCTTGCCAAATCCAGGTTTTTGTAGAGTTAAGTGCTGTTTTTGAACTTGAGGTTGTCATAGTAAATTTGACGTAAAGAATGCTAAAAGCTTTTTAGCAACAAAGCACAAGTAAAATTGTTTTGAATTTGCAGAAAATTTATCAGATTTTCAAAATAAATTCTTGGCTCTAGTGATAGCCTATACATATACCACAAAAGCTTCTAAGCTAATAGTTTTATCCAGTATCGATTTTCATCTTATTGATAAAGGTAATTTACTCACAACTGAGATTATGTCAGTATTAAAAATCATAACGTTTCTAATATGAGTAATATTTGGGCTATTTTTTAGATGTGAGTGAATTAGCATCAGTGCTAGATTCAGTAGTTTCACAATTTACGATCGCAAATTTGGTCTATAAGATTGGCGAATATGAGGCATCGGCTAAGGGGTGGTTTGCAACTGGAAACTGACGCTGAATTTAACAATATTTTTCTTGTTCCTAGTTCTGCGAGCCAGAAATCATGAATCTACTAGAAACAATTGATACTCCCGTTGGGAGCTACGCACCAGATTTTGAATTGCCAGGAATTGATGGTCAAGTACACCATCTCAGGCGTTATCTTGAGAAGTTCCGAGCAGTCGGCGTTATTTCTATGTGTAACCACTGCCCTTATGTCGATCGGTATTTAGGCAGACTAAAAAACATTCAAGCCGAATTTGCCCCCAAAGGCTTCACACTAATTGGACTCAATGGTAGTAATGTTGACTACGACACTAGGTCAAGCTTTGAAAATATGAAAGCTTTTGCCCGACATCACGAGTTGAACTTCCCCTACCTGTGGGATTCGACGCAAGATGTGACTGGTAGTTTCGGCGCAACAAAAACACCAACGGCTTTTCTCATAGACACTAATGGTATAGTCCGTTACAAAGGTAAAATTGATAATCATCCCCAAGATCCATTATCAGTGGGAGAGGATTATTTGAGAACTGCGATCGCTTCTCTGTTTAAAGGTGAAGAAATAGCCATACCACAAACAGAACCAGTAGGTACTACATTGATTTGGCGTAACTAGACATAGATTGTCCCTGTAACTGTTATCTTAAATTGGAGGCAATTGCAACTTTTTTGATAAAGCGTAACTTCATGGGAACGAATTACCGACGGGTTTTACTCAAACTGAGCGGTGAAGCCTTAATGGGCAACATGGGCTATGGCATTGATCCAGAAGTAGTCAAAGGAATAGCACAAGAATTAGCAGAGGTGATAGCCACTGGTACTCAAATCGCCATAGTTGTTGGTGGCGGCAATATTTTTCGTGGCGTCAAAGCAGCGTCGGCGGGGATGGACAGGGCAACCGCTGACTACATCGGGATGATTGCCACGGTAATGAATGCCATGACGCTGCAAGATTCGCTAGAACACATAGGAGTACAGACGCGGGTGCAAACCGCTATCGCTATGCAAGAATTAGCAGAACCATATATCCGTCGTCGTGCCATCCGTCATCTTGAAAAAGGACGGGTGGTAATTTTTGGTGCTGGTTCTGGAAATCCCTTTTTTACTACAGATACGACTGCGGCATTAAGAGCAGCAGAAATCGATGCTGAGGTGATTTTTAAAGCCACCAAAGTAGATGGAGTATATGATGCCGATCCTCAAATTTATCCAGACGCCAAGCGCTACAATAGCCTTACCTACGCGCACGTTTTAGCCCAAGATTTGCGGGTGATGGATAGTACTGCGATCGCCTTGTGTAAAGAAAATAATATCCCAATTCTGGTATTTGACCTAACGGTGCGAGGAAATATCCACCGAGCAGTCTTGGGAGAATCCATCGGCACCCTTGTGGGAGGTTCTTGTGAAATTAGCTGAAGCTGAAAGTACGATGCAAAAAACCGTTGAGGCAACTCAACGAGCTTTTAACTCGATTCGCACTGGTCGCGCCAATGCGAGTCTATTAGATAAGGTATTGGTGGATTATTACGGTTCGCCTACTTCCTTAAAATCACTGGCAAATATTAGCACGCCGGATGCTACGACAATCTTAATTCAACCCTACGAGCGCAACACCCTAAACATCGTTGAGAAGGCTATTTCCCTCTCAGATGTGGGTTTAACACCCAGTAACGACGGTTCTGTAATCCGGTTGAATATTCCGCCCTTAACGAGTGAGCGCCGTAAAGAATTCGTCAAAATGGCATCCAAGTATGCTGAAGAAGGTCGTGTTGCTATTCGCAACATTCGCCGTGATGCCATAGACGCCATTCGCAAACAGGAGAAAGCCTCTGAAATCTCCAAAGATGAATCAAAAGACCAACAAGACAAGTTGCAAAAACTGACAAACGAGTATACTGCCAAAATAGACTCGCTGTTGGCAGAAAAAGAAAAAGACATCACGACTGTTTAAAGTCTCAAGTCTTAAGTATAAAGGCTGAAGGATAATGGATAAATTCTTCAGCCTTTATCATTTCTTAAGTTATTGCATAAATCTTAGAAAAATTGATCGAGTAAGTAAGTAGACATGAATAATTAAAGTAGGAACAATTCATCAATTGCCCCTACTCAATAGAAAATAAACTAATTCTGGAGCAAAAATTCAATATGTACGACTGCATCATCGTCGGCGCTGGGCCAGCTGGTGGAACAGCTGCATATCATTTAGCTAAACAAGGTCGCTCAGTATTAGTGTTGGAAAAAGAATCTCTGCCAAGATATAAACCTTGTGGTGGTGGTGTATCTCCAGCGATCGCTCAGTGGTTTGACTTTGATTTTAGCCCAGTAATTTCTGTAAAAGCCGACTCCCTTCGCTTTACCTGGAATTTGGGCGACCCCGTAGAAGCAAAGATCGCCACCAAAGAACCAGTCTGGATGGTGCGACGAGATATTTTTGATCATTTCCTAGTGCAGCAAGGGCAAAAGCAAGGAACTGAACTACGAGATAATACGGAAGTAACAGGTATTTATTTTCAAAGCGACTACTGGCAAGTTAACACAACTAATGGCTCAGTTACAGGTCGCTACTTAATCGCGGCTGATGGTGTTAAAGGACCAATGGCAAAATGGCTAGGCTTTAAAGACCGTAAACGCCGTTTAGCAGGAGCTTTAGAAGCAGAAATTGTCGCAGATGTCAAGGATAAATCGACAATTCACTTTGAGTTTGGCTTGGTGAAAAACGGCTACATTTGGAACTTCCCAAAAGCTGATGGTTATTCCATTGGTGTCGGTACATTTGTCGGCGGCAAACCCCAGGATTTTAAGAAAATTTTAGATGAGTACGCGCGATCGTTTAATGTAGATATCAAAACTGGCAAGCAATATGGTTATCCTCTTTGCTTGTGGGATGGCAGCCAAAAGTTGCATACTCAAAATGCAGTTTTAGCTGGGGAAGCTGCTTGTGTAGTCGATCCGATGACAGCAGAAGGCATTCGTCCGTCAATTTTTAGCGGTTTGATTGCAGCAGGAGCCATAAATGAGGCTCTTTCTGGTGATATTAATGCTTTAGAAAAATATAGCGAAGCCATTAATGAACAGTGGGGTACTGAGATGGCTTGGGCGCAAAAATTAGGTGGGGCATTCTATCGCTTTCCTGGCATTGGCTACAATGTTGGTGTTAAGCGCCCCTCTGGTGCGAAAATCATGGGTAAGATTATGTGTGGAGAACTGCGCTATGGCGATGTTGCTGGTCGCGCCCTAAAGCGTTTAATTCCTGGTTTTGGAGGTTAATTAACCAAACCAGTTGCTCGAGCAACTTGTTAAAGGTAAGCAAACATCCGCCACTGTGTAATAGGCATTTCTCAATATGGCAATTCACTTGAAAAAATGGCTTTCTGTGTTCGCTGCTATTCTAGCTCTTGTCCTTTCCATGCCGGGAATTGCCTTAGCTGCACCCGTTCAACTCCATACTATTTCTGGTGTCATTTTTGCCCAAACTACCAAAACTGCAAGTTACTCTAACTCGTCGGAGATTAACCTGACTCCCTTACAACGCCAAGAACTCCAGGCTGTGCGTCAGCGAAGAAACAGAGAAATTGAGGCAGTCTTAAGCACATCGCAACGCGATCAACTTAATCACAATCTCCGGGCTGGTAATAATATTAAGCAAGCCCTAGAAAAACTAAATTTGCAACCAGAACAGCAAGATTTCGTAAAGGCGATCATGCAATTTACTAACTTGAAAATGAAAGCTATTTCATCCAGGCATCTACTAAAAATAGCAGAGAAATAAAGGTTTGATTTGTAAAGATTATGGAAACATTTGACTAATTTGGACTTCATTTTCTGGAAATGCAATCAAGGATAATGTTGCATCCTCCTGCAAAATAAATTCAAGATTGTAACCTTTTAAACCCGGTTCGCGAAAAACATAAACCTGACGCTGATTCACATTCAAAATCCAGTAGTCATTAATTCCTGCTTTCGCATAAAGAGGCGCTTTGTGTTTACGGTCTGTTTCTAGTGTTGTATCCGCTACCTCAATTAATAAAAAGATTTCATTCGGTGCAGGATGACGATCGATATACTTTCGCGCATCAATCTGAACAACAGCAATATCTGGCTCAGGTTCCGAGTATTCGCTCAACTGAATGGGATCTTGCACCCGAACTAAGGCAACTTCTGCTAGCAGCCGCTTAAGATAATCAGATGCACACAGCGTTGTCGCTGCATGGGGAGGATTTTTGGCGCTCATCGGGATAACTTGCCCGTTAATCAGTTCTACCCGTTCATCCTCTGTAATAATACCCGTTTCAAACATCCGGTGATATTCGTTTACAGTCCACAGGCGCACTCTAGTTTGTGTCATTGGATTTCCTTTAGCGATACCTACAGTGGGCTACGCCTACGCACATCACTTTTAGGCGATTATCTTTTACTCTCAACTTTGGCAGCATCTATAATTAATCTTGCCCTATTTAGTTCGTTACCATGTCGGAAGAAGATATCCGAGCCGCAAGGCTGGAAAAAGTAGAACAACTCAAGCAGCTAGGGACTAATCCTTATGCCTATCGTTGGGAATCCACCCATCATGCAGTGCAGTTGCAAGAAAAATTTGCCGATTTATCCAGTGGCGAAGAAGTTGATTTGGAAGTTGCCATAGCTGGACGCATTATGGCGCGTCGCGTTTTTGGTAAATTGGCTTTCTTCACCTTGCAAGATGAAACCGGTACAATTCAGCTTTATCTGGATAAAAATCGCATCCAAAAAAGCATGGCAGATATTGATGCTGATGCCTTCAATCATTTAAAACAACTCACAGATGCAGGCGATATCCTGGGAGTTAAAGGTACTATTAAACGGACTGAAAAGGGCGAGTTATCTGTCTACGTTAAACAATATACTATTCTCACGAAATCCCTGTTGCCCCTACCCGACAAGTGGCATGGATTAACGGATGTTGCCAAGCGCTATCGTCAGCGCTACGTTGACTTGATTGTTAACCCAGAAGTGCGGCAAACTTTCCGCCGTCGCGCTCAAATTACTGCTGCTATTCGCCGCTATTTGGAACAGCAGGATTTTCTGGAAATTGAAACTCCTGTTTTGCAAAGTGAGACTGGGGGTGCAGATGCACGTCCATTCATCACCTACCACAACACTTTAGAAATGGAGTTGTATCTGCGAATTGCCACAGAACTTCATCTCAAACGGCTAATTGTGGGTGGTTTTGAAAAGGTGTTTGAATTGGGGCGAATTTTCCGCAATGAGGGAATTTCGACTCGACACAATCCCGAATTTACGACGATTGAAATTTACCAAGCTTACGCCGACTACAACGATATGATGGCGTTGACTGAAGGGATTATTACTACTGTCGCCCAAGAGGTGCTCGACACATTACAAATCACTTACCAAGGAGAACCTATAGATTTAACACCACCTTGGCGACGAGTAACAATGCACGATTTAGTTAAAGAATTTACAGGCTTGGATTTTAATTCGTTCCAAAGTTTGGAAGAAGCAAAAACAGCAAGTAAAAATGCTGCTATCCCTGGTATAGATGAAGCTCAATCAATTGGTAAGTTACTAAATTTAGCCTTTGAAGAGAAAGTAGAAGCCAATTTAATTCAACCTACCTTTGTAATTGATTACCCTGTAGAAATTTCGCCTTTAGCAAAACCTCACCGTTCTGTGCCTGGTTTGGTGGAAAGATTTGAGTTATTTATAGTCGGGCGAGAAACTGGGAATAGTTTCTCAGAACTTACCGATCCCATCGACCAAAGAGAACGTTTAGAAGCACAAGCGGCGCGGAAAGCTGCTGGTGATTTAGAAGCCCAAGGTGTAGATGAAGACTTTCTCACCGCTTTGGAATACGGTATGCCGCCTACAGGTGGTTTAGGGATTGGGATCGATCGCTTGGTAATGTTATTAACCGATTGTGCCAGTATTCGGGATGCGATCGCCTTCCCCTTACTCAAGCCTTCCAGCAGCCTGATTAAAGAATTTCGTTACGATCCAACAACTCAAACACTAACTATTGAATTTGACAATGGAAGTGTTTATGAGTATTTCAAAGTACCCCTTAGTGTAAAGGAAGGCTTAGAAAATGCACCGTCTGATGGCCAATACTTTAACAAGTTTATTAAAGGGAAATTTAAGTTTGAACAATTGAGTTGAGTTAGTAAAGGTAAATGGGGCGATGACTTGCCCTATTCATCAACTTGATTCGGATTTGCTAAGAGTTTCGCCTGGAGTGTCTCTCGTTGCCAGTCGGACACTATTGGTGTCAACTTAAGCTACAAATCTCTTATCTGTTGGCTTCCAACCCACCCTGAAATAAATTTCAGGGCTAATAGCTAAAGTCTACTTCAGTAGACTAAAGATTTTTCCGATTATTTAGTCATCTAAAAGATGACTTTAGCTATTAGCAAGGAACTTCAGTTCCTTGCAGGACATAACTTTCACGTTAAGTTGACACGTATATCTAATATCAAGTTCGGATAAATACTTATAATAAAGCTGGGATCGTTGCAGTGTATCTATCTACGTCTTATGCCGAAACGGATTGCGATCGTTAACCACATGAGTACGGAAGAACTACTGGCTCATTATCGTCAGGCGACA
>NZ_JAVRBQ020000020.1:0-31890 GCF_034531215.2 Nostoc sp. ChiSLP03a | reverse complement strand
TAAGCTGAAATCTTTGTAGGACAGTAGTTTTACTTTTTTAACTTCATCTATAATCTGTGACGTGGAAAAAGTATTTGCCAAAAAACTAGGGTTTTTGCTGGATAAAGAAAGCGAATTCTTAATTTTGGATAAAGTCGAGCTTAGAGGTTGTTTGAAAAGTCGTAAAGTATACCAGAGACCCCTCTCCAAACCTCTCCCCGAAACGGAGAGAGGCTTTCAAACCCCCATTCCCTTGTAGAGAAGCAGGGTGGTTTCATACAAAGAAAGAAAAAACCTTTTGGATTTGATTGGCTAAAGCACGTTGAGCTTGAGGGATAGTACGAAAACCAAGAAATCTGGCAAGAGTGATGAAAAAATTATGTAAGATTGCCCAGTTAACTGGAGCATTACCACCTCTTCGCAGTGGAAAGTCTTCTGAAAAAGTCACATCACGAACCCAATGGAGTCGGTTTTCAATTCCCCAATGTTTCTGGGTGTCGGTTAAAGCATCTTTAGCCGACATTATATGACTACAAATATAGAACTAACGCTCTTGAAATGATTGACCATCACGGATACCAGAACGTTCAACTTGGACAAAGGTTTTAAGTCCAGCCCATTGATTTTGTAATTTTTCTGGAGCCGCGAATACCTTACAACAACGCAAAACTTTGCGATGCCTGCGGCGGGCTACGCCTACGTGAGTATCGTCTTCTATTGTAGTAGCGCTCAAAGGTTCCTGTGTCTGTGACTGAGTTTGAGCCATTTTATAGAGTGTCGGTTGATTTTCTTTTAATCCAATCAGGTAATCATTGCCACTAGTGATGATCAGCGATACAGTTTTTTTTGGCAGTGTAAAGCATCAAGGGTAAAAACGACTTGTTGATCACAAAACTCGGATATTAATTGTTTTACGATGTCTACGACGGGCTACGCCTACGCCACTTCACTAATCTTTTTGTTGGACATTGGTTGCATCTTAAGTACAATGCCCCGATTATGACTATAAACTGATACTGTACTGATGAAGTTCTGGTAGGACTGACTGTAATCTGTGACTGTGCAACGAATGCCTTTGCCATCTATTGCCAGACGTTCTCCTGGTATTGGTGGAACAAAAACCGATGCCCAATTATTAAATAAGTCCGTTAGTGGCTGAAAATCCACTGTTTTCAGTACTCGTCGAAATGTTGAATAGGATGGAAAATTGATTGTCACATCTAGGTTTAACAGTTCAATCAAGCTCTGTCTGTGTACACGAGTAAAATCTTCCAGTGGTCGGTAGCCCCAATATCCTGTCATGGCTCCCAGCAATATTAGCAACAATACCAACCATAATTCATGTCTTCTTCCCCGAATGTGCCTATAGTCTGAGACTTGCTGCAATTGTTCGACGAGATTCATACTTGTTAGTTATCCATTTCTTTCCACCCTATACAAATCATTATTATTTTTCTCTGGTTGTATGAAACCACCCTGCTCCCCGCAGGCGAGGAGGGGGGCTAGGGGGGTTAGGTTTTCGAGGTCTAGAAGTTACTAAAAATACTTTTCAAACATCCTCTTAAGACCAAATTAACGATCTTAATTATGAATATGTATTTGGGTTTATGTGCTGCTGGCGAGTATTTTTGGGAATACCGCCTTTTAGCTAGAGAGCGCATTACTGAACAATTAGGATTCGATCCGTTGACTACGCCTACACCTGTTGAAAAACCATTAGTCACAATTTAAGATTAGTTGATTGTTGAGCGATCGCTAATATGTTTTTATTATGTTTTATCAATAGCGATCGCATTAATTTTGCTCACAAAAACCAAACTTTGAAATTTGATTTACTTCTGTGCTAAACTCACCTGTCCTCCAATTAACCCCAAAAATCCAGTTCCAAAGTGCTGAATATCCAAAAAACTTGCTTGCTCCGGTGAGGTTTTATAAATTCGGAATGTCTTCATAATTCCCAAGGTGGCAGCACTTTCTAGAGGGCCAACAAAACTAATATCTCGGTCGAGAAAATAGGTTTGATTAGCCCAGTAAGCCATCTGATTTGCATTCAAAAAATAGCAGCCTGCATGAGGATTGAGGGCACGACGAAAGGTAATCGGTGCATTCATAATTGTACCCTTGAGTTCTGGTTGCTCCTGCACATTTTGAAAAGGATCAGTTACTCGCAAAGCCAAATCCCCATCAATGTAAGCTTTATGAACCAAACCGTAAGGGGAGATTTCATAACGATTTGGCTGGAGCAAATTTAAATTACCTGCTTGTTGAGTAAACCAATTCAATTTTATAAAAAACCAAGGATCGTGGATAATTAAGTCATCTTCCAAGAAACAGTAATAATCATACTGACCGAGACAACTTTGCAGAACACCTTGGCACTCAAAACCCAAAAACAGAGGTTCTACATTAGTAGAATGATGCTTATATAAATGGGATGGTAAAGGAAGCTGGTTTAAAAGATGATTATCTTGGGTTGTACAAATAACAATATCTAGTTCATGCGATTGCGGCTGGTTAGCAGGAAAAGCTATTCGTTGAGCAATGTTAATAATACTTTGAGATTTACCAAATAATTGGTGTAAGGCGGTAAGGCTATTAGTTAACGCCTGCAAGCGAGGTTGCGGGTCTTTGCGTTGGGAAGCATGACGACCCTCACCGCTAGGTTTGAAAAAATGGGCAATGGTAAAAATAATTCGCATATTTGTCACTAGTCATTGGTCATTTGTCATTTGTACTAAGCTTAGTCGGTGGTGCAGCCTCTCCAAGAGTTGTTGTCATGAGTCATTGGTCATTTGTCATTTGTACTAAGCTTAGTCGGTAGTGCAGCCTCTCCAAGAGTTGTATCGATCGTTTTCGTTTGTCATTTGCTCTCGATCAACAACTAATGATTAATATACTTATTGCAAAAGTCTTTATTTTCAAGCTTTTATTTGCACCTTTGCTTGAGGCAAAAAATATTTATGCAACTGACTAATCACAAATGACAAATGACTAATGACCAATGACCAATGACTAATATTTACCAAATCCTTTAGAACTTGGACGCTTTTTCAAATTATCAGAAGTTTTGCCAGCGAACATCCATTGCAAATGCTGTGGTAACAGTTTGGCCAAATCATAACGCTTGATAATTGTCTCTCGCGCATTCGCACGAATTGCTTGCATTTCTTGAGGATTATTCAGCGCCTCTTCAATCCGATTAGCAATATTTTGGGGAGAAAAAAAATCTACCAGCAGTCCATTCACCCCATTCTGTACAACCTCTAAAACTGGTGGAGTATTAGAAGCTATTAGCAAACATCCTGCTGCCATTACTTCTAACATTGACCAAGATAATACAAAAGGACGAGTTAAATAAACATGGGCAGAAGAAGCTTGCAAAACCTGAAGGTACTCATTGTAAGGAAGCCTATCTGTAAAGTGCAGCCTCGATAAATCCAAAGATGATTTGAATTTTTCTAGCATTAATTGTTTATAAGTCTGACCATCAGGGAGATTCTTCCCATAAGCAACTCGGTCTTCTCCGACAACTACCACGTGGCATTTAGGTCGTCGCTGCTGAAGTAGCGCTACTGTTTCCATAAACTGTGGAAAACCTCTATAAGGTTCCATTCCTCGTCCTACATAAGTTACCAACTCTTCCACATGAGAAAGATCCAGATTTATTCTTGGTAAAACTAACTTTGCACCTGGTTTGGGAACAAAATAATTGGTATCAACACCATCATGAATTACAGTGAGTTTGCTATGATATTCTTTGGGAAACTGCTGACGCTGCCAATTAGTTGGAGAAAGACCGCGATCGCAGCTATATAAATCAGTTAAAATCGGCGCATTTTTCACGCGGATGCGGCATTCATCATCAACATTTAGCGGCTCGTTGGGATCGAAATCTGCATCGGAACCGTGAGCGTGATAAAACCACTCGAAATAACACAATAATTCGGCTTTGGGGAAAACATCTTTCATAAATAAAGTCGGCCCCCACCCAGAATGACCATAAACTATATCTGGAAAGAAACCCTCAGCCTTTAATTTTTCTGCCACGCGATAGACAGCTTGAGCGGTGATAACAGCATTTTCCAGGTTGCGAACGTAGTGGTGAGTTTGAGGCGCAGCTTCACGAGAAGGAGTATAAATAGCTTTAAAAACGCCGGGTATTTCCCCTTCCCGACGATTTGTCCCAAAGACAACTTGGCAATTAGGATCTTTACCCAAAACTATCGCTAGGTTGCGAAATTGCGAGGGAAAATTGGGATGTAAAAATAAAACTTTCATTGGAATAATCTTGATTAAATTATTGCCAGATAAAATAAATTAAGACAATCTTTTTAAGATTATAAGATTATTTGTCAAGATTTTGAGCAAGTAAATTTAGGTAAATGGTTGTCAGTAAATGCGAGAATAATCGCAAATTCGTGTTATTACAATGAAATTTATTGGCATTGATTTAGGCTGGCGATCGCAACCAAGTGGATTGTGCTGTTTAGAATGGATAGATGGACAACTACAATTACTCGATCTAGACCGCAAAGATGCCATTGCAGATATCCTCACCTGGATCGATCGCAGCGTCCAACCAGATGAGCCAGCCATTATTGCCGTAGATGCACCTACCCTCATACCCAATGCTACCGGGAGTCGTCTCCCCGACAAACTTAGCCACAAGTACTTTGGCAAATATCATGCGGGATGCTACCCAGCTAATCAAAACCTACCCTTCGCCGATCGCACCATCAACTTTGGCTTAGAATTAGAATCACGCGGCTTTGCCCACGCCCCCACCATAGAACCGCAAAAACTCAGCAGATATCAAATAGAAGTCTTCCCCCACCCAGCAATCGTTAACCTATTCAACTTAGAACGCATCCTCAAATACAAAAAAGGACGCCTCAATGAGCGCCGTCTAGAACTAATTAAACTCCAAAATTATCTTCTTGATATTCTCCCTTCCTTCTCTCCTCCTCTGCGCCTGTGCGGTTTGTTTCTTCTTGAAATCCCCACCACAGGCGCAGCCCTCAAAGCAACCGAAGATAAACTAGATAGCTTAATTTGCGCTTATGTTGCTGCATACTGGTGGTATTGGGGAGAAAAACGTAACTTAGTATTAGGCGATCGCACTACTGGCTACATTATCATCCCTCAAAGAATTTGAGCAAAGGCTTCGCGTATGCTGCTTTAGAGTCCTTGCTGATGCTAAAAATAGCATTCCGCAAACCGTATCGCTTGGTAATGGCAGAGCGCTAATCAGGATTAAAAAACACAAAATTGTTGTTGGTTAGTGACAATCCAGCAGATAGTTGTGCAAATTGTACCTGAGTAAACCCAGATGCACTACCATCTTGGTCAAAGAACAATGCACCTGTAGCGCTGTTGTAAATAAATCGCTCTTCACTAGTGGTTGCAGATGTTCCGATTGTAAACTGACTTGCTGAAAGTGAACCTATTGACCGACTTCCAAACCCATAAGCCGATAGCTGAATCAATTCATTAGTAGCGTTGAAGTCATAAATAGTATCGACACCTTTGGTGTAACTATAGACAGTAAAGGTATCAGTACCGTTCCCACCTGTCAGGGTATCATTGCCACCATACTGCCCAGAGAGGGTATCGTTCCCACTGTTCCCCACAATATTGTCATCGTGGGCTGTGCCTGTGATATCTAATCGTTCGATATTCTTGTAGCTAACACTATTGATATCTGCCGTAATTGACCCAGTGTTAGTAGCAGCATTGAAATTCGTTTTGATTCCGTGGTTAGTATAGGTATAATCGGCGAACAACACATCGTCACCCTTACCCCCATCGATCGTATCATTGCCAGCATTGACCCCCAGAGAGGGTATCGTTGCCATTGCTCCCCACAATGTTGTCATCGTAGGCTGTACCTCTAATATCTAATCGTTCGATATTGTTGTAGCTAACCAGATTCGTGCCTGCTGTAATTGATCCAATGTTAGTAGTAGCATTGAAATTCGTTGTGATTCCTCCAGTAGCCCCGTAATAATAGAAAGACAACAAATCATCACCTTTACCCCCATCGAGCGTATCTTTGCCAGTAATGCCCACATTGTACGAATCATTGCCATTAGTGCCCCCAGAGAAGGTATCGTTGCCATCGCCCCCAAAGAGCAAATTATTGCCTTTTGAGTTGTTAATATTCAAGTAATCATTACCGATATCACCGTTGAGAATGTTATTACCTGTTGTATAACTAATATCCAAGGTATCGTTACCAGCATCACCATTGAGAGTGTTATTACCTGTTGTATAATTAGCATCCAATGTATCGTCACCAGCACCACCATTGAGGGTGTTATTGCCTGTGCCATAAATTCTCCCAAAAGCTCCATAAAAATAGTCGTGGAAGCCAGAAACGGAGAGATAATCGTTACCAGCGCCACCAGAAAGCAGATTATTACCTGTTGAATAAATAGCATCCAAATAATCATCACCGATATCACCGTTGAGAGTGTTATTCCCTGTTGAATAACCAGCATCCAAGGTATCGTCACCAGCATCACCATTGAGGGTGTTATTGCCAGAGGTAGGATTGCCAAATAAAATTGAGCCTCCTCGAACCAAGCTGTAGTCACCAGAGGCAAAGAGAGAATCATTTCCATCGCCACCAATGAGCAGATCGTTGTCTTTTGAATTATTAAGATTCAAATTATCATCGCCAGTACGATAAGCGATGGAGTTATTGCCTGTGTTACCAACGAGCGTGTCATTCCCAGTACACCAATGAGCGTGTCATTCCCAGCACCACCTCTGAATAAGTCATTGCCACTTTTGCCATCGATTTTGTCATCACCCCCCTGACCATTGATCGCATCATCTGAGTTATCAAAGCCGTTAACATTATTGTTCAGGTCGTTAAGGAAGGTGACTGTATTCTTATTGAAGATATTATTTTGGGTAGAGTTGGCATTGAAAACATCAAAGCTGTCTGTGATGGTAGTTTGCCCATAAAACAGGATGTTGCCTAAGTTTACACTCGCTCCAGTGGATTTGCTGAGATTATCCAGATTTTCCAAGGCAAAGTTTTGCAGAATGACTTTGGGGGTAGCGTCGTCTTCATAGTAGGTTGCATTTGCAAAGGTGATTTCCAGATTGTTGCCATTCTGGGTCAGGATCGTATTTTGGGCAGTTAAGCGACTATCGCCCTGAAAATTTAGAGTGTCCACTTCAGCAATGACTGCTGCTGTTGGGTGTGTTCCTTTACCTACGCCACCAAAATCGGTGATGATATCAATATCATCGGTGATGTAGTCATAAATAAATTCATCATTGCCACCGCCACCAGTTAGAGTGTTGTTACCCTTGTTAGCTGTGATGGTATCGTTCCCTGCAAGACCGTTAATTGTGTCCGCGTCATCAGTACCCAGTAGGTTATCATTACTGTTGGTTCCAATGATATTTGCCATAACTTTTATATACCTAAATCTAGCTTTTCAGTAACTTCTGTTATCAACATGGACTTTATTGCTATTTTTGGGCACAAAAATTAACCGGAATTTTAAGTTTTTGCCATACTTATACATCATCTTTAATTAACACTAATGTTGCTCAAAGATTCATCCAGAGAATGGCTTTTACGTGACACTATCTAAATCTATCTGAAAACTATCTAAGGCTTAAGCGCTGTACAAACTAATGAGCGTGTGTATTCAGGATAATCGAACATTTCAGACTAAATTAATTATCCTTGCTCCGTAAAAATCATTGAACAAGGATGATTAAAGAATCTGATGATTGAATGCCTAGAATTTATACTTGGTATTTGGTTTCTTGCCAGCGTCTAAGTTTTACTAAAGAGAAAATATTCAACTTTTGATCCGGAAAGAGATTTTCATACCCCCCTTGTGGACAATTCTGTTTAGATGTCTAGCTTGAAAATGGAGAACATCTAAATAATCAAACACTTAGCATATAATACTGTATTTACTTAGATATTTTTGCTTCTGCACGCATCTTTGCATATTCTTCACATTATTTGCTGATAAATTTACGTAAAAATGTTTTTTTGTGTACTATTAATATTTTGATCGTCAATCAAAGCTATTACAGATTGGTACAACGTTTGTAAACCAAGAAATTCACGTTCGCAGACATTAGTACTAATCGCTCCAAAGTGGGATCGATCAAAGCTTAAGAAGCTGACTTTTATGATTATTCCAGTCAAATTGTATTTCCCTTAAAATTCCGAGAAATTATAGCAATAATTATTTTTTAGGCGTGACTGCATCGCATAATAAAAGGCATCGCTAATTTAAGTTTAGCAACGCCTAATCTTGAATATTCAATAACTACTCAGCACTCTTATTCTGCCCAAGCAATCAACCTTGGTTCATAAGCATTAGCCAGATTTTTATTTTTCGGCAATACACGCAAAGACAAACCTTGTAAACCAGAAGCGGTATAGATGATATTACCAGTGTAAATACTCAATTGCTGTCCATCTTCGCCTTGGTAATCCATCACTACTGGCACAGCGTTGACAATCTCACCATTGGCATCGATCGCACCTTGATATAGCTCCACCTGCACATCATTATTGCTCAAAGTTGCTAAGTCAACCTTGGCTTTGACAGCAACGGTTTGGTTAACTTCAATGTCTGAAGCTGCCGATACGTCAACATCTTTGATTCTGATGTTGAACCAGTGTTCGCTGAGTTTTTCTTTCCAAGCGGCTAGTTCTTTGGCTGGAGCATAGTTATCAACAGTCAGGGTATGATAGCGATCGCTAGCCGGGAAATAAGCTCTCCCAGCATATTCTCCTACCATCCGCGCTGTATTAAAGAAGGGACAATTCAGGCGAATTGCATCCTTCATTTTGGCAACCCACGGACGAGGCAAACCATCTGTATCCCGATGTTCATAAAATAACGGTACAACTTCCTTCTCTAACAATTCGTAGAGAGCATTTGCTTCTACTTCATCTTGGTAGTTAGGATCGTCGTAATTCTCTCCATGTCCAATCGCCCAGCCTGTGCGCACGTAATCAGCTTCATCCCACCAGCCATCTAGCACACTTAAATTTGGTAATCCATTCATAGCGGCTTTCATGCCACTAGTACCAGAAGCTTCCCGTGGACGACGCGGTGTATTTAACCAGATATCGCAACCCGCAACCATTAACCGCGAGATATGAATGTCGTAATTGGGAACAAACACTACCTGTTTTTCTAAATGCTGTTCGCGGATAAAGTGATTGATCTCGCGGATCAGTTCTTTACCGGGAATATCTTTAGGATGTGCCTTCCCAGCAATCACAAATTGCACTTTCCGGTCTTTGTTAGCTAGTAAAAGCCGCTTAACGCGATCCAAATCGCGCATCCACAGGGTAGCGCGTTTGTAGGTGGCAAAACGACGGGCAAAGCCAATAGTCAACGCGTAAGGATCTAAAACTTCTTGGGCTTGGGAAATTTCGGAGGCGGAAGCGCCGCGATCGCGTAAATGCTTGACCAAATGATCCCGCACATACAAAATCATATCTAAGCGGCAGCGCTCGTGATTGCGCCACAATTCTTCATCGGGAATAGCGTCCATCCGCTCCCACAATGGGCTATCTGGTGGTGCTGATGACCAATTTGGGCCGAGGTAGCGATCGTACAATTCTTGAGTCGATTTCGCCACACAACTCCGAGCATGGACACCGTTGGTAATTGCAGCGATCGGCACTTCCTCTACTGGCACTTTCTGCCACAAGGCTTGGAACATTTGCCGCGACACCACACCGTGGAGTTGGGCGACACCATTAGAAAATGTTGCCATTTTCAGCGCCAGCACCGCCATACTGAAAGGCCCGGATAAATCGCCTGTATTCTCGCGCCCCAGTCCTAAGAATTGCTCTTTGGGCAACCCAAATATCTCTGCATAATACCCCAGGTAGTACAACATTTTTTCGGGAGCAAACAAGTCAATCCCTGCTGGTACTGGCGTGTGGGTAGTAAAGATATTACTAGAAGCCACCACCTGTTTAGCTTGGGCATAATTCAGTCCCTCTTCCTGAATCAGCAAGCGGATGCGTTCTAGGGCAGAGAAGGCGGCGTGACCTTCATTCATGTGGTAAGCGGTGACTTTCAGCCCCAAAGCTTTGAGCATTTGCACACCACCGATCCCCAGCATAATTTCCTGGTGGATACGCATATCGATGTCGCCACCATACAGCTGATCTGTGATGTCGTGGTCGTAAGTGTTGTTGGGTTCAATGTTGGTGTCCATCAAATACAACGGAACCGTTCCCACCTGTACGCGCCAAACTCTGGCATACACCTTGCGTCCTGGATAATCTACCGCAATCCGCAGTTCAGAACCATCGGCATTGCGTTCTAGATGCAAGGGCATATTATAGAAATCGTTGAGCAGATAGCGTTCTTGCTGCCAGCCATCAGCATTAAGATACTGGGCAAAGTAGCCTTGCTGATACAACAAACCTACACCTACAAGCGGTAGCCCCAAGTCACTGGCAGATTTGAGGTGATCCCCTGCCAGAACGCCCAAGCCTCCAGAATAGACGGGCAAACAATCTACAAGTCCAAATTCCGCCGAAAAATAGGCGTAGGATTCTTTGGGTTTCTGCTCCCGTTGTTTCTGATACCAAGTGCGCTCTTGCAAATAATCGTCTAACTGACGGTCAGCTCGATCCATTTGCGCTAAAAAGCCTTCATCTTCGACAACTTCCAGAAGCCGCGATTGAGAGATAGTACCCAGCATTAACACTGGGTTGTGATGGCTAGACTCCCACAGGTCAGAGTCTAAGCGACGGAATAAATCTTTAGTATCAACGTTCCAATCCCAGTGCAAGTTATATGCTAGCCGCCGCAGTGGTTCGAGTCGCGGCGGTAGTGAAGGGGATACGTTAAATGTGCGAATTGGCTGCATAGGTTGGCAAAACTCCAAGTTTAGCTATGGTTATTGTTTACTCTCTTTACCAATGTTGCCAATTCTTTATACTGTAGTTTGTGAAAAAGCGATGACTTTGTTAAGCATTGAGAATTATTTTTAACCTCGTTGCTAAAGTTTACACCAAGGTGTTTCTAATTCTCTGCCTTACTCTGAGCCATATACTTGGTATATTAAGATTTAATCATTTACTGGTATGTATCACTTAAAAAAATTTACTTTTGAATAAATAATTTATATTTATTTTAGTATTGCTTCCGGGGATCGATCGAGAGTCTGGGCTGAAGGTAAAAATTCCCCATAGCTGTGTCCAGTGAAGTTAAATTTTTTAATTATTTTTTCATAAAACCGCGCTGTCAAACAAGGCAATCCCGATGAAAGAAGTTTCAAAAGCCTTGCAGGAAAATCTTCTCAAGATTGGGATTTTTACTCAGCACTCTCAAGCTAGAAGACAGAAGGGAAACCCTATAAATAATTGGATGAAACCCTTACCAAGCAGTTAATCAAGAAAAGCGATGCCTGGGGCGGGCTACACCTATTTTAACTACTTGGTATTAAATATTTCCACTAAAGCAGCAAAATAACTTATAAAGGTGTTATTTTATGCACCTAATGAAGGCTGATCTTTAGTATTTTTTGTCATTGTCAAAGCTACAGCTGCTGCATAAGCGAGTTCTGCTGCCATTTGATAAGCAAGTTTGATACTTGATGAAGTGTCCTTGGCTTTAGGAGATGGGGAAGCTTTTTTTCGGCGCGACTCAAGTTTTACATCACCTGCTGCAATAGCTCGCTGTAAAATGATCCAGGCATCTAGGTCTTCTGAGTCATAATTACGTTGAAGTTGCGATCGCAGTTGATCTTCGGCTACAACACTCAAAAAGCCGATAGTTAAAGCTTCTTGTGCAATTTCTTTAATTAAAGCCATAATTTGAACCAAGTGTGTGAGTTAAAACTGATACCTCAATTTGGGAAATTAGATGTTTTTTTTGTAGATTTATCCTCGGAACTAAGCTAAGTTTTAGCTTTCTTTAAATAAAATTTATAACGAGTACTACCAAGCACACATCACCCTTTTGGCTCACCCGAATGGGTGATTTACAATATTTTAGATAGTAAGTATGTGGACAAAATAAATATTTTGAGCTAGTTTGGCTTTTTAAAAAAGAGGGTGTCACAAGTATAGTAGATATCAATCTAAGTTAAACTCTCAATTATAAAATTACTTTTATCGGTAACGAGATAAATATAGGCAAAAATGCCAATAACCGCTGACAGAATTTTTTAAATCTCCCTCCTCAATGAATTTTATCTAAATGTATAAAAATATTCGCAAGTAGCGTAAGCTTTACCTGCCGCAGGCATCGCTCTAGTAAAAAAATTAACTTCTTTCCTTCATTCTCATCAACTAAAAACCTGGAAATAAACTTAATTTCATGAGAGTGTTCCACTAAAAATAAAATGTGTTATCGTTAAAAACAATTGTTCTTAAAAACCATTCATGTCATTAAAAACGTGAATTGGCTAGTCTGTAAATCATCCGTGTGCAACATGATTGGAGCAGCATACTCTAGAAATTCGTTGCAAGAAAGCCGTCATAGCAGTCGGGGAAGCGCTTACTTGTTTGCACCGATGGTTAACTTCAATGTGATGGCTGATGTGGGAGATAATCCACCCTAATTGGATTTTGTTTGGGCAAAAATACCCAGAAAAATCCAACAATAATTACATTGTCATGCTAGGCAGAAATTTTATTTAAACTTTGAATATAGTCTAGTTAAATGTATTTTTTGTTGCAAAATAGCTTGTGAAACTGAATTGTTTCAAAAGACTAAAACCGCTTGAGAGTAAATAGCCTTAAGACAAACAACACTATCCCTATTTGCTTTAGAGGATGTCTGAAAACTTTTTGGTGTTGTATTCGAGACTTGTAGATCCCCCTAAATCCCCCGATAAATTGGGGGACTTTGATTCCAGTTCCCCCTTTTTAAGGGGAGCCAGCGCGGTCTTGGGGGTTTCCCCCATGAGCGACTGGCGTGGGTTAGGGGGGATCAAGCGAAATATTGAATACTTCTCAGACATCCTCTTAGGAGTGCTGTTAGCGGTAGCAAGCTTTTCAAATTTGCCAGAGAACCAAAACAGTAGTCTATCTAAAACCAGCAAATTTTCCATCAAACAATTTAGAGTCTAAGTTTTGACACAGCAATGCACTGAAATTGTTTTGTTAATTGATTTTGTCAAATATCAACCAAAATTTACCTGCATATAGTACAAAATCTGCTAGCAAATTAATGCAATTGTAAATATTACTTGAGTAATTATACACACATAACCTCAAGAGTTGCTCGCATAGTCAAAGCCACAATCTGGTTTTTCAAATGTTGTAAAACCATCTAAAAATCTTGGGAAAATTTGGTGATATTGCTACCTTAGCTCATGTATTAATACACACAGAGTCTATTGGTATTAGCAGAAGATTAGAATACAGCCAAAACAACTTTAAACACTGTCAACAATAATTGATTAACGAGATATGTAGCCATGCAGAACGAGCAATATTTTTCCAAATTGCAGCGCGTGCAAGAACTTTTAGTAACTACAGTGTTAGGAGATATTCCAACACTTCTTCTCGGCCCAAAGTTGCGTAATTTAGGATATCGTAGTATTTTTGCCCAGATAGACAGCCCAGTATATATTCAAAATGGTGTAGAATTTAACGGTACTTCTTGTATTGAGATCGGCACAGGAGTTTATATTTTCAAGGGTGTGCGGATGAATGCGAGAGGACATAAAAATAATAGAATTCATCTAGGAAATAGAGTTGCGATTGAACGTAACGTTGATATCGGGTCTTTAGAAGATACGTATATACATATTGATGAAGACACCTTCATTGCTCCTAACGTGTGTATTGAAGGGCCAGGAGACATTAAAATTGGTAAACACTGCATGATTGCTGCTCATTCAGGGATATATGCCAATAATCATAATTTTGCCGATCCGATAAAGCTGATTAAATACCAAGGTGTTACTCGCAAGGGAATTGTGATTGAGGATGATTGTTGGCTGGGACATGGAGTAACGGTATTAGATGGCGTTACTATCGGCAAAGGCAGTGTTATTGGTGCGGGAGCAGTTGTTAATAAAGATATTCCTGCTTTTTCCGTTGCTGTCGGTATACCTGCACGAGTAATCAAAAACCGAATTGGCAAAGATATAGCAAAGCTTCAAGTTGAAAAATAGGGCATGGGGTATAAGAGGCAGGGGGGCAGGGGAGCAGGGAGATGAGAGAGCAGGGAGCAGGGAGCAAGGGGCAGGGGAGCAGGGGAGATGAGGGGACAAGGAGATAAACAAAACTCCTAACTCTTAACTCAGCACTCATTACTCATTACTCATTACTCAGCACTCCTGAAGGGTATGGGGAATAGTAACTATCCCCTGTAAGCTGTTGCCTTTTTTGGGAAACCTTTGCCATCAATCAACGTCACAAGGGTAAACGCCTCTGAGTTATCTCACTTAAGGGCATCTACAAGTCAGACAACTGACATCTTGTACATTATCAATAACCGTAGGGTAGACATTCCTAGTCTTGAGTCCCCAGAGTCCTCTAAAAAAGGGACGAGATTTGGGTAATATAAAGTAGCTATCTTTTCTGCATTGCAGATACTGAAAGAACAGCTTTCTTTGTTTTACCCGTTGGAGATATTTCTATGCTGACTTTAAAAATCGCTGTTTATATAGTTGTTGCCTTCTTCGTAACTATCTTCATCTTCGGATTTTTATCGAACGATCCAGCTCGTAACCCCGGCCGTCGGGACTTAGAGTAAAAGGGCGATAAATCATCCGCGACTTTGGAAGGCGGAAAATACTAAACGCCACGGAAACTTACTAAGCGAAAATTTAGTAAGTTTCTTTCTCCAAGTAGCTTGCTGTAGGTAGCAGAAGGCGACAGTCGGAAGGCAAAATGTATGTTTATCCTTCCTTTTGTCATTTGGCTGTTTGTTAGCCCGATTTTGCTCGCTTATGCTTCATCCAGTTCTGCCACCTAATCCGCCTCCTATCGTTGAATCTTTACAACCTGTAAATCCCGCCTCATCTGCTAGTCATAAAAAGTTTCTTTCAGGTGTAGATACTGGAATACACAAAAAGACAGACAAATCCAAGCAGCCCAAGAATTTGGCTCAGTCGGCAATTTCGGGTAACACTAAGAGCGATCTTTTATTGTCAACTCCGATCGACTCAACTCAAGATTGCTTGGTAGTTGCTGAAACTTCTTCTGTACCTCATTCACCAGAAACCTTTCCACCAGAAAGTTCCCCACTCCCCGGTTCTGCAACTGCTGGGCTTTTGGGGCAGCCGCTGGTTGTTGGTTATCCCACGCAAGAGGTTACAACCTCTAATCGCCAAGTTAAAAAAGACACAAAGACAAGTCCGAGCGTCGAACCCCGCCACTCGGAACTTCTGATGTCGGCACTGCGCAAACGGGAGATGCAAAGAAAAGTCGAAGCGGAGGCTTCAGACCAAAATGCAAAAGATGAGCCTTCTCAAAAACTCAGTCAGCGATCGCTAAATCTAAACTCTAATGGTGGAGCAAAACCAACCTTTTTGGACTCTTCTAGCTTTACTTATAGAGTTTCTCCAAGTCCACTTGTCGCCCAATCTCCACGCCCTCCTCAAATCGCCCCAGCTGTCACCAACAGTAACAAGTTAGACAAATCCAAAGCAGAAATTTTAGCTGAGAAGTTAACTCAACAAAAACAGCAACGCGATCTGACTGCACAACAGTCTCTAAAAAAAGACAATATCTCTTTATCTGCTGCCGATCTTGCACCGAGTTCTCAATCAGTACAAAATCTTATAACATTTAAGTCTCGTAACCCGACAAACAAACTCTCAGCGCCGATAACTGTAGAATTTAAGTCCCCATTCCAGTCACAAGCTCAAGTACCAACGCCTACACCACAAGTAAATACCACTCAGCCACAAGCTCAACCATCTGGTACAACTGCACCAGCTACCACACCGCCAGCCGGGCCAAGAACTGTAGAAGTAACTTCAGATCGGCAAGAGTATGACGAGAAACAGCGAATTATTACAGCTGTAGGTAATGTAGTTGTGCGATTTGATGGGGCAGTGGTGGATGCCGATCGCTTGCAAGTTAATTTGGACAACTTGATCGCTGCGGGTGAAGGCAACGTCACCTTAACACGGGGGGATCAGATACTACGCGGACAACGCTTTACCTATAACTTCGTTCAAGATCGTGGAGAACTGGAAAATGGTAGAGGAGAAATTTACGTACCCTCAGCCCAAACAGATTTTGCTTTTTCACCCACAGCTATAAGTGCTGGTGGAGTTTCAAGACTTCCGCCTAGCGATCGCATTCGAGCCAATCAGCCCCTTTCCGGTGTGAGTAGCCCTGGAGGAATTAATGTGACATTTGGTGGTCAGTCAGATGCTAGCAACATCCCGCGATCGAAAACAGGGGGTGTAGTCAATCGGCTCAGGTTTGAAGCTGAACAAATTGATTTTTATCCGCAAGGCTGGCAAGCAAGCAATGTCCGCATCACCAACGATCCTTTTTCACCCCCAGAATTAGAATTACGCGCAGATAAAGTAACTTTGACGCGAGAATCACCTTTGGTAGACCGCATCAGGACACAGCGACAGCGTTTGGTATTAGATCAAAAAGTCTCCTTACCAATTCCGTTGAATGAGCGTACTATTGACCGCCGAGAGCGGGACGCTTCACCTGCAATAGTCTCCCCCGGCTACGATGGAGAAGATCGGGGTGGTTTGTATATTGAGCGTGGCTTTCCACTAATCGATACAGAGCAAACACGCTGGACGATAACGCCCCAGTTATTATTACAGAGAGGTGTGCAAGAAGGTGTAGGTGACTTAGGCTCACTGTTTGCTGTGAAGACCAAGATAAATTCTGTTTTGAGTCCACGGACGATAATTCAGGGAAATGGGGAATTAACTAGTTTTAACTTGAATGACGTGGAAGATAATTTGCGGGTGAATTTAGGATTGCGTCAGATATTAGGCACTTCTCTTCCCCACACATTGAATGTGCAATATAACTACCGCAATCGTCTCTACAACGGTACTTTGGGTTTTCAAACTGTCCAGAGCAGTTTTGGCGGCATTATTACCTCTCCGGTGATTCCTTTAGGAAAAAGTGGCATCAACCTCAACTACCAGGCAAGTGCCCAGTATATCGATGCCAACACCGATCGCCTAGACTTGCTAGAACCAGTGCGGGAAAACAATCGCATTTCACTTGGTCGTTTACAAGCCAGTGCGACTCTCAGTAGAGGGCTGTTGCTGTGGCAGGGAAAACCATTACCACCCACTGCCAGTGAGGGATTACGATACACCGCTACTCCTGTAGTTCCTTACTTGCTAGCGATCGCTAGCCTCACAGGCACTACCAGCTATTACACCAATGGTGATAACCAAAGTACTCTAACTAGTACAATTGGCTTACAAGGGCAAATTGGCCATTTTTCCCGACCTTTTTTCGACTATACCGCCTTTAATGTCAGTTACTCTCAAGGCTTAAATAGCGGATTATCACCCTTTTTGTTTGACCGCTCCGTTGATAACAAAGTATTGACCGCTGGAATATCACAGCAAATCTACGGCCCTTTTCGCTTAGGCTTTCAAACATCTGTTAACTTGGATACTGGTAAGGAAACTAGCACCGACTACATTTTGGAATATAGCCGTCGCACCTATGGCATCACCTTACGTTACAATCCGGTGTTGGAGTTAGGCGGCATCAGCTTCCGAATTAGTGACTTTAACTGGGGTGGCGGCACCGATCCATTTTCGGAAGTTAAGCCAGTAGTGAACGGCGTGCAACAGGATAATTAGTCTAAGGACTAGGGAAGATTTGACAGGCGATCGATCTCACAATTAGTTAATGCCGCGCTAGGTATTCTCAAGCTGGCATAGTCGCCGCTTAGTTGAACGTCTGATGGTGGTTGATGTAGGGTAACACAGCATCTATGAACTGCGGCTTGGTATTCTCGCCATTGCCTACGGATTGCAATACTTGCAACATCGTTACCTAAGTCGGAAAATTTTAGCCCCGCTCGCATCAGCCAAGATTCTACGTCAGTTGTTTCACCAACTATTTCTGGAATGGGATTAATCTTTTTCATGAGTAATATCTTATACGTGTATTCTCAATTACTCATTTAACTTTAAAAGAAACTATCAATACTAGCCAATATCATTTTTTATTAAAATCATCAATAAAAATTATTCATACCTGAATAGAATACTCAGGTATGAAAGAATGAATTACGATTACGGCTGGTAAACAGCATTGCTTTAGCTTGTGAATAGGCCGTTTTCTAGCTAGTAATTACTAGAAGCGATAGCCTAATCCGGCTTGGAAGCTGACAGCATCAGCATCACTATTTCTGTAGGCGTCAATACCCCATTTAGTATCGCCGTAGGCAATGACATTTTTGCTAACTTCTGATTCAACACCAAGGGTAATTACAGGTGAATTCCGATTGCCCAATGGAGTTTTTTGACCTTCGTCAGTTACAAAGGAATAACCACCACCGAAGTAAACGTTAGTATTTTTGGCGATGGGCGCATCATAAGTCACTATGGGCATAATTGCAGCAGCATCACCACCATACAACACAGAACCTCGCAGTGAAACAGGGGCATTGGGTACGGCGTATCGTCCTTGAATATTACCACCAATTTGTGCTTCATCGTTTCCTTGTCCGCCACTGGTTGCACCAACAGCGACACCAGCACCGATGTAGTTACCGTTAGTACCGTTAGTACCGTTAGTAACTGCCGTTTGAGCAGATGCAATGCCGGCTGAGAGGACAATGGAAGCAACAGCAAAGAAAGAGGCAGCTAATTTTGTCAGTTTCATAAAGTTATTCTCACTAGAGTTAGGTAAAATCAATCTTCTCTAGTACTAGAATCTCTTTTTTTACAAAATGTAACCTCACGCACCTGGTTCACCCAAGTGGCTGAATTATTTCTCACCCACCTGGGTGTAACAACTGAAATATTTAGATATAGCAAGGGACTGGGGACTGGTGACTGGGGATTGGGTGAAAAGTCTTGTTGTGTCTAAGTTTTATCATCTGTTAATGTCCTAACCACGTTGGCTTGTGCTATAACAGTTATTTCTTCAAAAAGCGCTGACGTAGACGAGAGATAAAAATATTTACCTCTGGTATTTTCAGCCAGGAAGCGATCGCCGCAAACACCGCAATTCCCACGAAACCAGATATACACAATTGCAACACCAAAATCAGTAAACCCGTTTTACCTAGCAAGTGCTGGGAACCAACCAAAGTCCCATAGCTTGCGACCCCAGCAACTACGCTACCGCCAGCCAAACCCAGAATCGGCAAACTCCACTCGCGCCAAGGTAAACCATTGAGTTTGCGATCGAGCAACCATAACAGCATTAACATTGAGCTACAATTTACACCCACCGTTGCTAATACCAAACCGGGAGCGCCAAAAGGTTTCACGAAAAACCAATCTAATATAATGTTGAGCAAGATGTTAAAAATACTGATGCGAAAAGGTGTCTGTCCATCGCCTAAAGCATAAAATACCCGCACCAAAACATCACGCCCCAAATAGACAAACATCCCAATTCCGTAAGCGACTAGCAAAGATGAAACTAGCTGTGTGGCTTCTGGCTTGAAAGCACCGCGTTCATATACCACCTGTACAATGGGTACTGATAGCGACACCATCAATGCCCCTAGCGGTAACATGGTAAAAGCAGTGAGTAGGAGTCCTTGGCGAATCCGTAACTTTAAGTCCTGCCAATTTTCGGGGCTAGATAGTTTGGCAAATATCGGTAATAAAGGCAGTAAAATGATATTAGAAATAATCCCCAAGGGAGTTTGGACTAATAGATTGGCATAGTTAAATCCTGCCGCCGCACCAGGGATAGGACTAGCAAAATAAAGGTCAGTGGCAACATTGATTGGCATCATTCCAGAGGAAACTGTTGCCGGAGTCATGATTTTGATAACTTCTTGAACGCCTGGGGATTTAAAATCAAACCGCAGGCGTAATGTGCCTAATCCTAATCGCCACTGGACGATTAGCTGCACTACCCACTGGAGAATTGCTCCTGCCAAGGTTCCCCAAGCTAAGACCATTCCCCCGATTAAAGCGTATTCCGGTTTAATAATGTTTTTGCCCAGTTGCATCGCCAAGATCGCAAGACCGCCAACAACGGTAATACTGGATAATAAAGGGCTAATGGAGAGTAACCAATATTGATTGGCTGTATTGAGAGTACCAAAGCCAATGCCAATTAAACCGGCAAATAAAGCCATTGGTGCCATAATGCGGAGTTGTTGAATAGCGATCGCTCTGGTTGTTTCTTCCAAACCATGACCGACTAAATCAACGATCGCATCTGCAAATAGAACTTGAGCCACTGTCACCAGCAACAGCAATCCAGCTACCAGTGTTGTCACGGTTTCCACTAAAGGAGCCGCTTCTTCTCGTCGACGCTTGGCTAAAACGCTGACGAGCGCACTGTGTAATGGCCCATTTACGCCACCGAGTAAAATCAATAGAAAGCCAGGAATAATATAGGCATAACTATAGGCAGTAGCAGCAGCACCAACACCAAATGCGGCAGCGATCGCTTGCTGCCGCACTAAACCGAAGACTTTACTAATTAATGTGGCTACGGCAACAATGCCAGCAATTCCAGCGAAAGAACGAGAGGGTTTTTGATCTTGTTGTGTCACGAATAATACCCGACAACTCTAGCAGAGTGCATACTTTAAAACATTTAACCTGAAATTCCGCAGTCTGTCAGGTAAATTTTGACAAATTAGTAATTTTAAATGCCTACGCCAACGGCAAAGGCAAAGCGATGTCTACGGTAAATGCTCGCCTACGCTCAAAATTAAATTCCTGAATTGCTATAATACAGCGAATTACAAGTTAGTTAGATCGCGATTTCAAAGGGGTCAGACCGATTTTCTGATTTGCCCCGACAACACTAACTTAGTGACAGCCCTGCTTAAGTTTGTAGTGAATATACTCAAAGAAACTTTGCGCTCCTCTGTGTTTCAAATTAAACCCTCAATTGACGACGAATTTACACAATTGCGTACTTAGTTATCTCCTCTATTGTGTACAAGCCAAAATTATTTTTTAATCCATTACAAGGATAGATCGAGAAAGGGGAACTATAACAATAACCATCTTCTGGGAAATAGTTGAACTAGGGATTGGGGGATTGGAGACTAGAGACTGGATATCGGGCGAGATTTGAATCCCAAACAAATCTTACTCATATTTTATTCCCTAGTACCCAGTACTCAGTCCCAAAGCGCCCATTCGTCCCTGCCCCAACAAGTTGCTATCCATCTGAAATTGGTGAATCCTGGACACGGCCAGTTGAAGACTGTAAAACTTTGCAGTTTGTCATATTTTTGACACTTGTTAACCCCATGAAGTTTGGTGTGAGGAACCCTTGTATAAAAAACAAAATAATCCAGAGCAATGGAACCCAATTCAAATTTCACAGAAAATCAACTTCTTTTATCAAGCGCTCAACTTCAAGAGCAACTAGAGCAACAAAAAGCTCTGGCGAGTGTCATTGTCCGAATTCGGGAATCTCTTGACTTAGAAACAATTTTTCAAACGACTGTTAAACAAGTGCGTCAGTTACTAAATGCCGACCGAGTAGCAGTCTTCCAGTTCGACCGCGAACAAAACTGGCAGGGAGAATTTGTTTCTGAAGATGTTGCAACTGGCTGGAACTCAGCAATGGCAATAAAAGTTTATGACCACTGCTTTGGAGAACAATTTGCTTCTAGTTATCAACAAGGTAGAGTGCAAGCAGTAGCAGATATTTACAATGCGGGACTGAGTGATTGTCATCTGGAAATTTTGAGCAAATTTCAGGTGCAGGCCAACCTCGTTGTCCCTCTATCGCGGAAAAAGGAACTGTGGGGATTGCTTTGCATTCATCAGTGCAGTGAGACTCGTGAATGGAAAGAATCGGAAATTGAGTTTATTCGTCAAATTGCTGACCATCTTATTGTTGCGATTCAACAAGCAAAGCATCTTCATGAAGTCAAATTGCAAGCTGCAAAATTGGCTCAAGCAGTTCAGCGCGACCAAGTAATAGCTAAAATTGTCGATGAAATTCGCTCGCCCCTTGATATTGAAACTATCTTTAAAACCACAACTCAAGAAATACGCAAGCTGTTGCAAGCTGACCGAGTTGCCATCTTTAGCTTCAATCCCGATTGGAGTGGTAACTTTGTTGCTGAATCATTTGCTGAAGGTTGGACTCCTTTAGTTGGTCTTCTACCTGCGATCGCTGATAGTTATTTACAACAGACGCAAGGTGGGCGTTACGTTCACAATCAGACTTTTATAGTTAATGATATTTACCAAGCTGGCTTAACAAACTGTCATGTAACTCTCTTGGAACAATTCCAGGCAAAAGCCTTTGCTACTGCCCCGATTCTCCAAGGAGATCAACTTTGGGGAATCATCGCTGCCTATCAAAATGCCTCACCCAGAGAGTGGCAATCTTATGAAATCGAATCACTGACCAAAATCAGCACACAAATTGGTGTAGCAGTGCGACACCATAAGTTGCTGGCATACGCTCAGTACCAAGCAGAGCAACAAAAAACATTAACTAGCGTGATTACTCGGATTAGGGAGTCCCTAGATTTAAATACAATTTTCCAAACTACTGTCACCGAGGCCCGGCAAATGCTGCAAGCAGACCGAGTGGCAGTCTTTCGTTTTGACCCGCAAAAAGATTGGGAAGGAGAATTTATTTCTGAAGATTTTGTGCCTGAGTGTAACTCGGTAATGGCAGAAAAAGTTTATGACTATTGTTTCGGAGAAAACTTTGCACCCCTTTACGCCCAAGGTCGAGTAAATGCGATCGCTGATATTTATCAAGGAAAGTTCCCCGGTTGCTACGTCCAAATCCTAGAAAAATTTCAAGTACGGGCAAATATGGTCGCACCTCTATTGAAAAAAGGTGAACTTTGGGGATTGCTGTGTATTCACCAATGCACTGCTCCTCGCTACTGGCAACCTTCTGAGATTGAATTTGCTAGTCAAATCGCCGAGCAATTAGGAGTTGCATTAAAACAGGATTCTTATTTAAAGCAAGTTCAAATGCAGGTTGTCCAGTTAGCAGAAGCCACTGAACGCGAAAAAGCAATGGAACGTCAAGAACTACTGGCTGCAACTATTGATAAAATCCGCCAGTCACTCGATATTAAAACTATTTTTAGAACTACTACTCACGCTGTGCGAGAGTTACTCGAAGTTGAGCGAATTGCAATCTACCGTTTCAACCCGGATTGGAGCGGTAAATTTGTCGCAGATTCTTTTAAAGATGGTTGGAAACCAGTTGCACAAACCCAACCAACGATTATAGAAACTTTTGAGGATACAGACGACGATAACGAACTTCCGCGTAACGAAACCTTTGTGCCGATTCGGGAAGGTGAAAAATTATGGGGATTATTAGTTGCTTATCAAAATTCGCAACCACGTTATTGGAAAGAAGAGGAAATTAATTTACTGGCTCAAGTTGGAGTGCAATTAGGAATTGCGATTCAGCAAGCAGAATTACTCGAACAAACTAAACGTCAAACCTTAGAACTTACTCAGACTCTGCAAGAATTAAAACAAACTCAGACCAGGTTAATTCAGGGTGAAAAAATGGCAGGATTAGGACAACTACTTGCTGGAGTTGCCCATGAAATCAACAATCCTATCAGTTTTATTTTTGGCAATCTTATTCATTTAAATGAATATACTCAAGAACTGCTCAAGGTAGTGAATCTTTACCGTCAACACTCTTCAATATTGCCAACTATCCAAGAGCAAATCAACAAGAGTGATTTGGACTTTATCATCGAAGATTTACCGAAAACCCTTGAGTCTATGAAAGTAGGAACAGAGCGGATTTGTGATATTGTGCTATCACTGCGAAACTTCTCTCGTACAGATGAGGCTGAATTAAAGCCAGTAGATATTCATGAAGGGTTGGATAGTACTTTGTTAATTTTAGGGCATCGCCTCAAAAATAATAACGATCGCCCAGCAATTGAGATTGTTAAACAATATGATAGTTTACCTTTGCTCGAATGCTATCCCGCGCAATTAAATCAAGTGTTTATGAATCTTTTGAGTAACAGTGTTGATGCATTAGAGGAAAAATTTAACACTATACAGCAAAGGTATTTGAAATTATTACAGACGTGTCCGAGAATACCCTTGACTATCTGGATTAATACGCAAGTCATTAATAACCAGGTTGTAATCAGAATAGCTGATAATGGTCTGGGGATTCCAGAAGAGGTGCGATCGCATATATTCGATCCCTTCTTCACTACTAAAGCACCAGGTAAAGGTACGGGGTTAGGATTGTCTATTAGCCATCAAATAGTAGCTGAGAAACATCATGGTCAGATGAAATGTTCCTCTAAACCAGGAGAAGGAACAGAGTTTTTAATTGAAATTCCCATTGATAATTAGAAGCTACTGATTTTTGACAATCTCAGTCAATTTTAAATAGGGGAACCAGGATAAGTAGAGGTTTCCTCCGTTCCCCGAAAGCATCATAACAGACTAATGCAGCACCACCTGAATCAATATAATAATTTATTTTCTTTAGAGTTTAGGATCATTTTTTGGGATGCGATCGCAGAGTTGATGTTGAGAAAGTGGCAGAATTGGTATAAATAGGTACTAATTTGCAGCGAGAAAACTTTTGATTGTCTTAACTATTTCTTGTTGCTCTTGAAACCCAGAATTAAAGAACCCAGAATTATAGGAACCAATTAAAGATACCCTTTCACCAGATTTTAAGATTAAGATAACTCGAGTATCTGTGCTATCTTCACCATAATTAAAACTTTTAACTTTAATATCAACAACTTCATTTAAGGAATACACCAAAATTACTTTTCCCAATATCCCAAACCATTTATAGCGGCTGATACCTAAACTATTTGACTCTTTATCAAAATTAAAGTCTATAAATGAACCTGACGCTATAATTAATAAACCTAATAATAGGCAAAATATGGTTATCCCAATTGCAGCGTAGCCGACTAAAGTATCATCTTGCTTAACTACTAAAGTTTTTTCTAACGGTTGTGCTAAGAAATTTTTAACTTTTAATACTATCAACTCTGCTTCTTCGGAAAAATAATCACTGTAAGTAGTTCGTCTAAACGGAAGGCTTTCTGTTTTAGTTAATAACTGAACTTGATATTGATATATTATTTTTCCATCTCGATCAGTTTTAGTTTGTTTTTCTAAACGACTTCCAATTAATCCAGAAATTTGTTTTTGGCTTTTTTGATGACCAAAAAAATAAAATTCTATCAGTTGACATATAATTTTTGATGACTTTTGCTCAATATTTTAAGTATCTATATTTTGTAAAACATGGTTACAATCAAGTTGTGTAACAGGTATAAATATAAAAATAGCATATAAATAAATTATACCTATTTGTCCAAGAAAGAACCCAATAAATCTAAGTAACTTCGGCTGAACAATAAACCTAAGCTTATTTTGTGTTTGCTCATAAATTTGTATATTTTTATCTCTAATCAAATCCCAAATTAAAATCAAATCGATAGCGAATAATACATAGTTTAATAAAGAATTTGTATTTTCCATTTTTTCGCAAAAATGTCTCTATTTTATGCTCAACGCTGGGATTCTTCACTTACAACCCAAACTATCTCGCGTTGACATACCCGTAACCGGATTTACCCCATCGGCTCTTTCACACAGCAGCGACACTTGATAACGGTCAATTAAAGCATCGGTAAAATCAGCACCAGTCACATCAGCATCATAAAAGCGGCTACGGGTCAAAGTAGCTTCAGTAAAGATGGCATTTTTCAGGTTAGCACCATCCATAGTGGCGCGATCGACTAAAGCGCCGCTCAAGTTCGCATCTTCCAAATTTGCCTTTAATAAAACTCCTTTAGTCAGAATTGCGTTGGTTAAATTCGCTCCTTGAAAATTTGTCCCCCGCATTTCTGCTGCGACAAAAGTTACACCTGCCAAATCAGCATGAGAAAAGTCACGATTTTCTAAATTTATATTGTTGTAATTAATTGTGTTTATCTGAGCAAAAGCCGGTTTGGGATTAAGTATTATCCACCCAAATGCTAGTAGCAAAATTACAATCAAACCCAAAAAGCGCAGTAAAATCTTTTTCATAACTTTATTATTTATCAGTAGTCCGTTGTCATTAGTCCTATCTTACAAAATCTGAGCGAAGGTTTCCTCCGCTCAGATTTTACGCTTTGTGATTTAACCAATGACTAATGATTAATGACTCTTGCCTATTTCCAATCTTTCCCAATGCGGATTGTCAGGTCGGATTCTAAATCACCAATAGCAGACACTTCGATTTGACCCAAGCCTAAGACTTTTTGCAAATCAGCCCCAACTCGTCGGTTGCCTTTTTGGACAATAATCTGAGTTTGACGTTGGGTATCTGGCCAATCAGGCACTTTGTAAATATTATTAAAGCCTTTCTGTTTAAGATAAGCAATAACTTTTTCAGTTAGCTGAGGTTGATTAGAAGCATTTTGAATAGCAATTTTGAGGTTAGGAACCTGACGCATATCTGGCTTTAGACCAGGTACATTTACCCCAACATAATCATTCAACAGGCTCTGTTGTCCAGTCATATTCAGCCAATAGCTATCGGGGTCTTTGCTAAAACGGCTAAAGGTACCAGGCAACACAGTCATTTGGAAATTATCTCGATCTAGGTTAAGTCCGAAATTGACCAACGCCATCATTTCTTCCATCTTCAGGTTGGTATCAAAATATTTTCGCATTAAGCGAGTTAATTGAGGCAACCTGGGTAAGATGGTGGGACTATTTAAGCGTTGCAGCAGGGCAGCTGTTAGTGCTTGCTGACGCTGCACTCTCGGTAAATCTCCCAAACCTGGTTCGCGGAATCGGGCAAACTGTTCTGCTTGTTCGCCATTAAGGGTTTGCCAACCACTGACTAAATTAATCGATAGCCGACTGCTGGAGTCTTTATATTCCATTGATTGGGGAACAAAGACTTCTACTCCGCCTAACTGATCGACTAACTGCCGTAAGCCACTGGTAGAAATACGGATGTAACGATCGATTGGGGCATTATTTAAGGTACGGCTAACTACCCGTGCTGCTAAGACTGGGCCGCCTTTGGCATTGGCATCAGATACCTTAGTTAATCCCTTTTCTCCCTTTTCGGGGATGGCAATCATTGTATCTCTGGGAATGGAAAGCACTCTTACAGATTTTTCACTAGGATTAAGTCGTACCAGCAGCATGGAGTCGCTTTTCCCGGCAAAGCTTTCTGGTGAGCCATCAACGGTACCGCTGACTGGTTCAATCCCCATGATTAAAATATTCATCGGACGTGAAAGCTTGTACTGGGAGAGTTTACCCCATAACTCCCCTGGTAATGGGATTTTTACTTCGTCTTTAGCAGCAGTTCCTAAATCGTCATCTGTTCGATCTAGATTGCTCCATAAAGGAGTCCACAGCGCTAACGTTGACACCAGCAGCCCAGATAAGATGATGCCAATGACAACCGTCATGAACCATAACAGCCATCGAGGCATGGTTAAGCCCAGTCTCTCAGAAAGCTGATTCGGAAACGCGCCCACAGATTCGATGACGCTACGGTTCGGATTCGCTGGCTGCTTTAGTTCGACCTCCTCCTCTGAGTCGGCTACTGGTGCTGGTGTTACTTGATTTTCTGTCCGTTGAATTTGCGACGATCGCACGTCACTTTCAAACTCTACTACTTGCTCAGACGTAACCGGATTTTCCGACCATTCGACTTGTTTTATCACAATTATCTCCCCACTCAACCACTCCCTAAAAGTATGTTAATCCAAGCTACAAATATTGCCAGTGGAAAAGCTCACTGTAAACTTGTAATGTTCTTCGGTAGGCGTGTATGACAACATGAATACTTTATTGTTCCCCGTAATCCTAGCTGGTGGTAAAGGTGAACGTTTTTGGCCCCTAAGCCGCAAAGACCGACCCAAGCAATTTTTAAGTCTTGATGGTAGCTCTAGAAGTCTATTACAAGCAACCGCCGATCGCTTGTTAGCACTCGGAGGAAGTTGGGATTCCCTGTGGGTAATCACTTCTAGTCAGATAGCTGAAGGCATAAGACAACAACTACCCAATCTACCAGTTGAAAACTTGCTGATTGAGTCGGAAGGCAGAGACACCGCCGCCGCCGTTGCTTGGACAAGTTTAGAAATCAAACAGCGCTATGGTGAAGACGCTGTGATTGGCTTTTTCCCTGCTGACCACTGGATTGCTGACCAAGAGGCGTTTGCACACACATTAAATGCAGCTACGCAACTGGCAACAAGCACAGCAGCGATCGTTACACTGGGGATCAAGCCTACTTTTCCATCAACTGGTTACGGCTACATTGAACAAGGTGAAAAAATAGGTAGCTTTAATGAGTTGCCAGCTTATCACGTGAACCGTTTTACTGAAAAGCCCGACCGAGAAACGGCAGAGACTTTTTTATCTACGGGACGTTTTAGCTGGAATAGTGGAATGTTCGTTTTTCGGGCAGGGGTTGTTCTCAAGGAACTACATACCCATGCTCCAGAAATTATCGAACCTTTAGAACAACATGGCCCTGATATCTATCCCCAGTTGCCTAAGAAGAGTATAGACTATGCGTTAATGGAAAAGACAACTCTAGCATACGTTTTGCCAGTTGATTTTGGTTGGGATGATTTAGGAGATTGGAATGCGATCGAACGCTTACTGAAAACGGAAGAGACTCCCAATGTGGAACTTGCTACTCACGTAGGTATAGATACGCAAGGGGCGATTATTTACGCCTCAAATCCAGAAGATGTAGTTGTTACTATTGGTTTAGAGGATGTGGTGATTGTGCGCGATCGCAATGTCACCCTCGTTGTCAAAAAAGAACGTACCCAGGAAATCAAGCAGATCCTTAAAATTATCCAAAGCGATTCCCGATTTACCGACCTGCTATAAAAGTTAGAACCCTTGGCAGAGGCGAAAAAGTCTGTTTTCCCATTATAACTTGACAGTCTATTATTTTATCTGACAGTTATGGACATTATTAGCTTTGAGCCTCTGGCCAAGACAATGGCAATCGATTTTATTACTGCCTATCAAAAATACATTTCTCCGTCCAAAGGATTTTCTTGTTCCCATCGCTTATTACACGGCGGGGATTCCTGCTCAAATTACGTCAAACGGATGCTGAACGAACAGAAGCTCCACCAAGCCGTACAATCATCCATAAAAAGATTTCAAGATTGTGCCGCAGCTAGCAAAACTTTAACAAGCACCAAAACTAGAACCGATTTCCGTTGTATTGTCATCCCCTGCTGTCTACCTCTTTAACTCCTCTGCCTTTTTGCAGTTTTTTACAAAAATGTTCCTCACCCAAACTGTTCCCCGTCAACGAGAAATTCTGGAAGTCTTCCTTCGCAATGGCTGGGACTATATGCGAAGGTTACTTACTGGTGGCAAAGCTGATGAACCCCAGTTGCCGACACCTGCGGTTTTAAAAAATATTCTGGTAGACTTGGGCCCAGTTTACGTCAAACTTGGTCAGTTAATGTCTACCCGCCCTGACTTACTGAGCGCTTCCTATATTGAGGAATTGTCAACTCTACAAGATGAAGTACCACCAGTTCCTTGGTCAGAGATAGAAATAATCCTCCGCAAAGAATTAAAACGTCCGTTAGCAGAAACCTTCAGCACAGTTAATCCGATTCCCGTAGCAGCCGGATCGATTGCCCAGACACATCGAGCTACACTAGCAGACGGTCGAGAAGTCGCTCTAAAAGTGCAACGTCCAGGAATCGATCTGACTATTGCCCAAGATATTGCTTTAATTCAAGGTATTGCCGATTTAGTGGCGCGGACTGATTTTGGGCAAACCTACGAAATCAAATCCATTGCCGAAGAATTTACCAAAGCCTTAGAAGCCGAGTTAGATTTTACACGGGAAGCGGGTTTTACAGACCAACTGCGGCGCAACTTATCTAAAAGTCGCTGGTACGATCCCACACAAATAGTGGTTGCGGAAATTAACTGGGAATTGACCACACCAAAGTTACTGGTAATGGAATGGCTCGATGGAGTACCATTCTTGGCGGCGGATTTGGATAGTGACCCCAATGTTAAAGATCCTGCCGAAAAGCGTAAAGAAATAACTACTTTATTATTTCGGGTATTTTTCCAGCAACTATATATTGATGGTTTTTTTCACGCCGATCCCCATCCAGGAAACTTGTTTTATCTCAAAGATGGTCGTGTTGCCCTCTTAGATTGTGGCATGGTGGGAAGACTCGATCCCCGGACACAGCAGATATTAACAGAGATGTTGTTAGCGATCGTTGATTTAGATGCTCAAAGGTGCGCTCAGTTAACTTTACAGCTATCAGATTCTGCTCAACCAGTGATTTTGTCGCGGTTAGAAAATGATTACGATCGCATGTTACGTAAGTATCATAATGTCAGCCTCACACAAATAAACTTCAGTCAGATAATTTACGAAGTTTTACAAGTTGCCCGCAACAATAAAATTAGGTTGCCTAGTAATATGGGTTTGTATGCCAAAACCCTAGCAAATTTAGAGGGTGTGGCGCGGACATTCAACCCAGAGCTTAATTTTTTTGATGAAGTCAAACCATTAATTACAGACTTGTTTCGTCGGCAATTACTGGGTGATAATCCAGTGCGATCGCTATTACGGACAGCCTTAGATATTAAAAGTCTGTCTCTCCAATCTCCTCGCCAAATCGAACTATTATTAGACCGAGTTACCTCAGAGACCTTACAGTGGAATCTATCACTGCGGGGTTTAGATGGTGTACGGCGCACTATGGACGATGCCGCTAACCGACTATCTTTTAGTATTTTAGTGGGTTCGCTGATTATGGGTGCGGCAATTATTTCCACCAGAGCGCAAACAACTCAGCTATCTTTTTTAAGCAGCATTCTGTTTGCAGTCGCTAGTTTATTGGGTTTGTGGTTAATTATTAGTACATTGCGATCGGGACGTTTACGGTAAAATCATTTTGAATTTTAGACTTTGAATTGAAGGAAAAATCTAAAATTAAAAATTTAATGACCGACATTCCTTGATGGTACAAGCCCCTAGATTCATGTATGGAGTTAATCTAAAATCTAAAATCTAAAATTCCCAAGCCCCTAGATTTATCTATGAAGTCAATCCAAAATCCAAAATCTAAAATCCAAAATTGTCTGACTCATACCGTTTAGATTTTTAGCGAAAAAACAGCGATCGTCAAACAGACAACCAACAGGCAAAGCTTCTGGACTGGGTTGGCTACCAGCAATAGGGAAAAAATCGATTTGAGGAAGCGAGCGATCGCCAATTACCTCTGATACCAGCTGGTTGTAAGTTAGAAAGCATCAGTTAAAAAACTTGAGTCATCGACTTAGTACCCATTCTGACAGCGAAATTGTACTTCATCTTGATGAAGAGTTTAGCATCGAATGTTTGCAATATTTGCGGGGTGAATTCGCATTTATCTTGTGGGATGAAACGAGGCAGGTTTTTTACTGCCCGTGATCGCTTCTGTATTAAGCAACTTTTCTATACAACGGTCGGTAACACGCTTTATTTGTCGTCAGAAGTCAAAGCGCTATTTAGCGCAGGCGTTTAGCTTGTCAAAAATATTACTTATTCTCTGAATTTTTGACAGTCTGATTCACTCTTGCTTAGTCTGGTAGTTTCTATAACTGATTGATAAATTTAAATTAAATCTTGTTAGATATAGCAACCGCCAATGCGGTTAAGCCGCTGTGTGAAGCACAGCTTCCATCGCATCTCTCAGACAGCCAAATTGAATTATTTGCTTACGAATTCGGCTTTTTAACCATGACCAACATCGCTCAATTTTGTTAAGCTCGGGG
>NZ_JAVRBQ020000019.1:0-14313 GCF_034531215.2 Nostoc sp. ChiSLP03a | reverse complement strand
ATCCAGCAAAAACCCTAGTTTTTTGGCAAATACTTTTTCCACGTCACAGATTATAGATGAAGTTAAAAAAGTAAAACTACTGTCCTACAAAGATTTCAGCTTAAGCGATCGCGCTGCGAAAAAAATGGATAAAGTCGAGCTGAGAGGATGTCTGAGAAGTATTCAATATTTCGCTTGATCCCCCCTAGCCCCCCTTAAAAAGGGGGGAACTGGAATCAAAGTCCCCCTTTTTAAGGGGGATTTAGGGGGATCTACAAGTCTCGAATACAACACCAAAAAGTTTTCAGACATCCTCTGAGATGCTAAATCTCGGACGCGGTGGAATAATTTTCTCTACCTAAACTAATTTTCCGCATTACATTAAGCTCAAACTATTCTTTATACGATTCTAAAATTCCACTGCGAATCATTAGTTGCGGCCAAAACAACACAAAAAATACCATCCACGTTCCTATCGGGATGGAAACGAGAACTGTTAGCCAGATAGTTTTAAATAGTAACCAGCTACCACCAATCAGTGTTACACCTGTGAGAACTATAGACCAAGGTTGACACCACCAAGGTTTGTAGTTCCAAGGATTTATGGGCTTTTGTTCAGACATTGGTTTTATTTAGTCAAACTCCAAATATTCTTTTAAGAATTATGAATTATTTTCACAGATTAAGTTTTATCGTACTCTATTTTGCCATAGTCAAGTTTGATAATTCGGTCTGCTAAATGAAAATAGCGATCGTCATGGCTAATTACCAGTACTGTTTTACCCTGCGATCGCAGTTCTGGGAGAAGTTGAGTGTAGAATATTTCTTTGAATACTGGATCTTGATCGGCTGCCCACTCATCAAATAGATAAATTGGTCGATCTTCCAAGTAGGCTGTGAGTAAAGCTAGCCGTTTTCGTTGTCCTTGAGAAAGAGCAGTGGTAGAAATTTGTCCATTTTCAACTTTTACTTTATGGTCTAGTTGCAGTTTTTGTAAATATTTTCTGGCTTGAGCATCCAAGTAAGAATTTTTTAATCCTAAAAGTTCTTCAAATAAATAAAAGTCGGAAAACACCACGGAAAAATGCTGGCGATACCATTCTCGATTCTCTTCGCTAATTAACTCATCATCAAACCAGATTTCGCCGTTGTCTGGGATATAAAGCCCAGTAATTAATTTAGCTAATGTAGATTTACCGCTACCATTACCGCCGACAATGAAGACTAATTCTTGAGGATAAAGTGTTAGATCGACGGGGCCAAAAATAAAGCTATTGTCTTCTTGCTCTGTGTAGTAAGTGTGGGTGACACTTTGAAACTTTAACCTGTGCCAGTCAGATTTCAGAGCAGGTGGAACAGTGGATATTTCAGTTCGACTAGCTAGAGATAAACCCAGTGATTCGATTTTTTGTAAGGCAATGCTAGCTTTGCTTAATAGAGGAAGTTTACTGATGATGTTATCCATTGGTAACACCAAGTAAGTGAAGGTCAAAATATAGCCAGAGAGAGTTTCGGGATTGATAGTAAGCAGATTAGGCAACACGAATAATACAAAACCGAGAGCAAAAAAGAATATGAGTTGACCCCAGCTTGAAGTTATGGCAAAAAGGCTTAGACCGTTAACATTATGATGACGAAACTCGTTAGCAGTTGATTGTAATTTCTCTTCTAAAAAATCTTCACGCCGCTTGTAATTTAGTTTAAGTTCCTTGACTCCTTCGGTAATCGTGCGAAAATGTTTAAATAGATAATCTTCATCTTCACGAGCTAAAGTAAGTAATTTACCGCCTCTGTTGAGTAGCCACTGACAACTAGCGATCGCAACTACTGAAATTCCACAAACCATCAACAATACTAACCAAGAAAGCCAGGTTATATATGTTATACAACCCAGGACGATCGCTAAATTAATAAAGATAAAAGGCATCTGATAAACAGCATTAGCAACCGCTTGAATATCTTCTGTTAAAGTTGCCAATAATCGAGGATTCCCTAAGCGTTCCAGATGACTCAACTCGGAAGCGAGAATCTGGCGACTCAAACGCATCCGTAATTGCAAGACTGCATTCTGAGAAAGACGAATCAGCATCACTTGAGAAACGATACTGGTAATTAGTGCAACTATAGCCAGCCCCGCAAAACCCCAAATTATCGATGTGAGCCGGGAAGTACTACCGCTACTTGCAGCATGGCTAATTAAGGCAATCAAGCCAGCACTACTACCGCCGCTCAAAAATCCGGTAGCGATCGCGATCGCCACCATCCCCCACGAAGAACGCAAAAGAAAGTAAATCAAATTCATGACAGATGCCTATACCCAGTTGGACACAACAAAAAATGAAAATCTCTCTTTTTATGTCCCATGCGCGATTTCCATAATAGTTGTTTGCCAACCAATTAAATTTGCATTGCTAGGCTAGATTTTATATTTTACCAGTTAAACATCCCTTCAAATATCACCATGAATCAGGCACAAGGTCAGTAAATTGCAAAGTTTTTCTCAAGAGCTACGTCTGTGCCAATTCAATTCCCCGTACATATTAGTTCTAAATAATACCTAAATCAATAAAACTTATATTCTTGAAAAGAGTTTCAAAAAATGAAATTATAAGGAACCTACCCCCATCCTAATAATTACCATTAACTTCACCAAAACAAATAGCACTAACCAGTTTAGAAACCCTCGCAAACAAAAACGAAATATTTATGAAAGTTATAGTAACAGGTTCGTTAGGAAACATCAGCAAGCCACTGGCAAAGGAGTTAGTGCAAAAAGGTCATACGGTTACGGTTATCAGCAGCAAGCCGGAGAAGCAAAAAGACATTGAAGCTCTGGGGGCCACCGCTGCCATCGGCTCACTGGAAGACGTTAATTTCCTGGTGTCCACCTTTACTGGTGCTGATGCCGTGTATGCTATGGTGCCGCCAAACTATACCGTGCCCGATCCAAGAGAGTATTACCAGAAAACTGGCAGCAACTATGCACAAGCCATTCAACGGTCGGGCGTAAAGCGTGTGGTTCATCTCAGCAGTATGGGCGCAAATTTAGATAAGGGCACCGGATTCATTCTCGGTTCTCACGATGTAGAAGGCATTTTGAATGAGTTGTCAGACGTAGCCATTACGCATCTGCGCCCTGGTTACTTCTACTCCAATCTTTACAACTTTGTAGATATGATAAAAGGGCTGGGCTTTATTGGCGCAAACTATGGTGGCGACGACAAGCTTGTAATGGTTGCCCCAAGAGATATTGCCGCCGCCGCCGCAGAAGAGATAGAAACAGCTGTTACCGACAAGCAAGTGCGGTATGTGGTGAGTGACGAGCATACGGCCAACGAAACCGCTTACATCTTAGGCGAAGCCATTGGCAAGCCGGATTTAAAATGGGTAATCTTGACCGACGAGCAAACACAAAGCGGTTTGGAAGAGAGTGGAATGTCGGCACATATTGCGGCCAACTTTGTTGAAATGGGCACCAGCATTCACAACGGCGCATCGCGGCAGGATTATGAACTGCATAAGCCAATTGCTATGGGCAAAGTAAAGTTGGAAGATTTTGCAAAAGAATTTGCTGCTGCTTTTTAACAAAGAATTTACGCCCATCCTAATAATTACTCTTGACTTCACCAAAATAACTAGCCCTAACCGATTCAGAAACCCTTGAGGAAGTTATTAATTGTTTAGTTTGAAAAAAACTTTGCGATTTACTGAAGGTAAGATTGGGCGATTTATAATCTTTAAGACTTTGTTTTGAGCAAAAATACATTTCTAATTCGTTCTGCCTCCTACCTTTCTTTGGTAAGCTAGTTGGAATTACAGCGAATTATGTCAATAAACTGTCAAATTACCTGCTCAGTTTTCCAGGGTGAAATTTGCGATGACTGTGAATTTAAAGTCTTTAGAGAACCAAATTAATGTAGCGGACAATTCTAAAACCGCTTCTGTCACTCAAGGAACCCGCTACGTTCCTTCGCACCATCGACGCATTTTGTGTATTTTTCCCAAGTACAGCCGTTCTTTTGGTACTTTTCATCACGCTTACCCACTCATGGGTAGTGTTCGGGCTTTTATGCCACCCCAAGGTATTTTAATTGTGGCTGCTTACTTACCTAAAGAGTGGGAAGTGCGGTTTATTGATGAAAATGTCAAATCAGCAAGTAGGGCTGATTACCAATGGGCTGATGTGGTGATTGTGAGTGGAATGCATATCCAAAAACCACAGATTAATCAAATTAACGAACTTGCCCATCGAGCCGGGAAAATTACCGTTGTCGGCGGCCCTTCAGTATCTGGGTGTCCAGAATATTATCCTGATTTTGACATTTTACACTTGGGCGAATTGGGAGATGCTAGCGATCGCATGATCGAATATCTAGACCAAAACTCTCAACGTCCGCAACAACAAATTCGCTTTGAAACCAAGGAACGTTTACCCTTAACAGAGTTTCCCACCCCAGCTTATCATTTGCTGAATATCAATGATTATTTCTTGGCAAATGTGCAGTTTTCTAGTGGCTGCCCTTATCACTGCGAGTTTTGTGATATTCCCGAACTCTATGGCAACAGTCCCCGAATGAAAACACCAGAGCAAGTAGTCGCGGAGTTAGATGCAATGCGACAATCTGGCAATTTGGGGGCAGTGTATTTTGTCGATGATAACTTTGTTGGCGATCGCCGCGCCGCCATGAAGTTACTTCCTCATCTGATTGACTGGCAAAAACGCAATGGCTATCCCATCCAATTTGCTTGTGAAGCAACGCTCAACTTAGCTCAAAGTCCAAAGCTGCTGGAAATGATGCGCGAAGCTTATTTTTGCACAATCTTTTGCGGGATCGAAACACCAGAACCAAATGCCCTTCATGCGATTTCCAAAGACCAAAATCTGAGTATGCCAATCTTAAAAGCAATTCAGGTTTTAAATAGTTATGGTATGGAAGTAGTTTCAGGAATCATTATTGGGTTAGATACAGATACATCAGAAACAGCAGACCGAATTCTCGAATTTATTCGGGCATCGCAAATTCCCATGTTGACAATTAACCTACTTCATGCATTGCCGAGAACTCCATTATGGCGGAGATTAGAAGCAGAAGGGCGACTTGTCTATGATGAAAGCCGGGAATCAAATGTTGAATTTTTGATGCCCTACGAGCAAGTTGTTGAGATGTGGCGGCGCTGCATTACAACTGCTTATGAGCCAGAATTTTTATATCAGCGATTTGCCTACAATATGGAACACACCTATCCAAATCGCATCGAAGTTCCTAACAGCCCCTCTCGAACTTCTGCGGCTAATATTCGCAAGGGTTTAACTTATTTAACTAATATTTTGGTGCGGATAGGCGTATTTAGTAACTATCGTCAGACTTTCTGGAAAATGGCCAAGCCAGCACTAAAAGCAGGTAATATTGAAAACTTGGTTCACGTTGGACTTGTCGGACATCATTTGATTAAGTTTGCCCAAGATTGCGCCAAAAATGAAGAATCGGCTTCATTTTATTCCCAAAAAATCGTGACGAAAGTTCGTAGCTAAGGTAACAATTAAAATAAGTATTGAGAGCCTGAAAGTCTGTTAGAGGTATATACAGAACTGTAAAAAAGTAACCTTGAAGATACACTCGCGATACTTCCTGGGAAAGACGCGATCGCACTGCTACCTACCTAAGATTGTAAGGGTTGAAAGCCCACAGTCCATGCAATTATTTGGTAGCGAAATAAACCATCGCCAGCGAGTGTGGAGCAGTTACATAGGAATTTTAGATGGTTATGAACAGTTCAGTGACCCGACCCTTGGCTGTCGTGACAGGTGCCTCTAACGGCATCGGTTATGAACTTGCAAAACAGTTTGCTCAAAACGGCTTCGATCTTCTAGTTACAGCCACCGGATCGAGCATTGACGAAGCGGCTCAAGCTTTTGAGGAGCTGGGTGCTAAAGTTGAGACGGTGCAGGCCGATCTGGCTAGCTATGACGGAGTTGAGACACTCTACAACCAGATTAAGGGAACTGGGCGACCAGTGGATGCGATCGCCATCAATGCAGGTGTTGGTGTCGGCGGTGATTTCGCCCGTGAAACCGACCTAAAGGACGAACTCAATCTGATCGATCTAAATGTCGTATCCTCTGTACATCTTGCCAAACGGGTGGTAAAGGATATGGTTGAGCTTGGCAAGGGTCGAATCCTTTTCACATCGTCGATTGCTGCTTTGATGCCCGGCCCGTTTGAGACAGTTTACGCCGCCTCCAAAGCCTTTGTGCATTCCTTTTCAAAAGGGTTACGCAACGAATTGAAAGACACAGGCGTTACCGTCACCGCCCTGATGCCGGGGCCCACCGATACCAACTTCTTCCACCGCGCGGGTATGGACGATACAAAAGTGGGCACGGAGCAAAAGGACGATCCGGCTGAGGTCGCCAAGCAGGGTTTTGAAGCTTTGATGGCGGGCAAAGATGACATCATCGCCGGTTCTCTCAAAACGAAGCTTCAGGCGAATGTGAGTAAGGTTTTACCTGATACAGTCAGGGCTGAACAGCACCGCAAGCTCAGTGAGCCGGGGTCAGGCAACAACTAATTTGTACCTAATCAAGACTCATTTTAAGCGGGGTGCGATCGCCTGGGCTAACGGACTTGGAAAAAAGAAATTATCCCAAATTATTTGTACATCTGTAGGGGCGTACAACTGTCATTGGTGTCAATTTTAGCTAAAAGCCTTTTCAAATCTCGTTTCCAGCCTAGAGGCTGGAAATGTTGCTCCTAGCGGCTCTGCCGCCAGCAAGGGAGGCGGAGCCTCTAGGACGGCATTCCCAGTTTCCGACTGGGAACGAGACAATATCTAAAAGCTGGTTATAGGCTGACTTTCACGCTAAGTTGACATCAATACACAGATGTGCATCCTTACTCACTTTGACAGTCAAAGTCGTAATCGGAGGATTCATGCAAATTCATCATCTCAATTGCGGCTGTATGTGCCCGATTGGCGGGGCCCTGTTCGATGGCTTCAGTCGCGGCCCGAAGGCTCATCTAGTCTGCCACTGTCTGCTGATCGAGACAGAGCAGGGACTTGTTCTGATTGATACTGGCTTCGGGCTGCGCGATATCAACTCGCCTTACTCCCGCCTCAGCCCGTTTTTCATTCATTTCAATGGCATCCAGTTTGATAAAAAATACACAGCAGTCGATCAAATTGAAAAGTTGGGATTTTCCGCGCGAGATGTGCGTCATATTGTACTTACCCACCTTGATTTCGATCATGCCGGTGGTCTGGAAGATTTTCCAGAAGCAACCGTACACGTAATGCAAACTGAGATGGAAACCGCCCAGGATCGGCGCGGATTCATTGCCAAAAGGCGCTTTCGTCCACAACAGTGGGATGAGGTTAAGCACTGGAAGTATTATTCGGTGGGAGGCGAACCTTGGTTCGGTTTTGAAGCAGTACGTAACCTCGACGGACTACCGCCAGAAATTCTGCTTATTCCCCTTGTTGGTCACACACGAGGTCATGCTGGTATCGCCATTGATACACCAGAGGGTTGGCTTTTGCACGCAGGTGATGCCTATTTTTATCGGCACGAGATGGACTCAGCCAAAAAAAGCTGCACGCCAGGTTTACGCGCCTACCAATGGATGATGGAAGTGGATCGCCAGGCTCGATTGCTCAATCAAGATCGGCTACGCGCATTATCAAGCGATCGCAATAAAAATGTACGCTTGTTCTGTAGTCATGATGCTGTCGAGTTCAAAGCATTCGCTGACCAATCTAGTACAACACGGCAAAAATAAACCAATCATTCCAAATCAACAAAAGCTTGGTCATAGCGATTCCCAGTTAAGTGAGGTACAGATAATATTTTGAAACGCAGAGAGACGCAAAGTAAAGCGCAAAGGTACGCAGAGATTTTTCGCTAAAGAGAGAGAAATAGAAAATTTAATGAATGATTTAGAACTGCGATCGCATCTGCTGTCCTTTAGGTTTTATCCTAAAAAAGTGTTAGCTAAAACCTGCAAAAGGAAATCTACCTGTGAAAAAAACTTTGTTTCTCAGTCCTCCTTCCTTCGATGGGTTTGATGGTGGTGCAGGTTCCCGATACCAAGCCAAGCGCGAAATTACTTCTTTCTGGTATCCGACATGGCTAGCGCAACCCGCAGCCCTTGTGCCTGGTAGCAAGCTTATTGATGCACCCCCACACGGTCAAACAGTAGAAGATGTCATCGAAATTGCTCAAGATTACGAGCTAATTATCATGCACACCAGCACGCCTTCGCTGACTAATGATGTCAAGTGTGCCGAGACAATCAAAGCTCAAAACCCTGATGTCAAGATTGGCTTGATTGGAGCGCACGTTGCAGTATTACCAGAACAGACGTTGGTTGAAAACCCAATCATTGACTTTGTATGTCGTCACGAATTTGACTATACCTGCAAAGAAATAGCCGAAGATAAATCTTGGGAAGAAATCACAGGTTTAAGCTACCGCGATCGCCAGGGTAATATTCATCATAATCAAGATCGTCCCTTAATTCACGATTGGGATTCGATGCCCAGTGTATTGCCGATTTATCATCGCGATCTAGATATTACCAAATACTTTATTGGCTACTTATTGCATCCATACATTTCCTTTTACACTGGGCGGGGCTGTCCGGCAAAATGTACCTTTTGCCTTTGGCCGCAAACAATTGGCGGACACTTATACCGCACAAAAAGTCCCGAAGCTGTTGGCCGCGAGATGGAAGAAGCGAAAGCGATCTTCGGTGACAAAGTACGGGAATATATGTTTGATGATGACACATTTACTATAAACAAACAGCGAGCGATCGCCATTAGCGAACATCTGCGGCGACTCAAACTAACTTGGAGTTGCAACGCCCGCGCAAATCTAGATTATGACACTCTGAAAAAACTACGCGATAATGGTTTACGCCTACTATTAGTCGGGTTTGAATCTGGAAATCAGCAAATTTTAGATGGAATTAAAAAAGGAATCAAGCTGGAAGTAGCGCGAAAGTTTATGGAAAATTGTCATAAACTTGGCATTACCGTACACGGCACATTTATCATTGGTTTACCCGACGAAACCCCAGAAACAATTGAAGAAACAGTCCGGTTTGCTTGCGAGATTAGTCCGCATACAATTCAGGTTTCTATCGCCGCTCCATATCCTGGAACAGAACTTTATCGTCAAGCACAAGAAAATAATTGGTTTAGCAACACTTCTTTAGTTGCTAATTCTGGAATTCAAATGTCTACACTGCAATATCCAAATCTCTCCAGCGCTGAAATTGAGGATGCAGTTGAAAGGATGTATCGGAAGTTTTATTTTCGTCCCAGAGCGATTATTCCAATTGTTGGTGAAATGCTCACCGATCCGCAAATGTTAGTGCGTCGCTTGCGTGAAGGGCGGGAATTTTTCTCTTACTTAAAAGACCGTCGCACTCAAGCAACTGCAAAAGCAGAATCAGTAGTTGTTGGTTAGTTATTGGTTATTTTTATGGAGAATTGACGATAACCCAGCTAAATAAGTAAATGCAAAAAAATAATTTACTGCGATCTAATTCAATAGCTCAATTATCGGAACCTTAAAAATCCAAAACTTATGCAAGCACAGCGATTCGCCATCATCAATGGTGATGACTTTGGTTTCTCTGAAGGAGTTAATCAAGCAATTATCAAAGCACATAAAGAAGGAGTGTTAACTAGTACCAGCCTGATGGTGAGCGCTGATGCTGCAAAAGAGGCTGTCACTTTGGCAAAGGCCAATCCAAACCTGGCTGTTGGACTACATCTTGTATTAATATGTGGTCGTTCTGTTTTACCGCCAGAACAAATTCCCCATTTAGTTGACAAACAAGGTAACTTTTCTAACAGTCCATTTTTCGCCGGTTTGCGCTATCAATTTGTTAAGGAAACCCATCAAGAACTGCGCCAAGAAATTCGCGCCCAATTAGAAAAATACCGTTCTACTAATTTACCTCTTTCTCATGTCGATGGACATTTGCATTTGCACATACATCCAGTAGTCTTGCGAATTTTAGTTGACTTGGCAGCAGAATTTGATATTAAAGTAATTCGTCTTCCGAGTGAGGAACTAGGAATGACCTTGAGAGTGAATCGCAGTCATCTACTGACAAAACTAGTTTGGTCAGGAGTATTTGGCAGACTACGCCGCTATGGTGAGAAACTGCTAGAGGCCCAAGGTATTAGCTTTACCCAAAAAGTTTACGGTTTATTGCAAACTGGAGGCATTACAGAAGAATATTTACTTGGATTGATACCTCAGATTCAGGCAAACTTGGTGGAGATTTACTCTCATCCAGCGATGCCTGCGGCGGGCTTCTCTACGAGAGGCTACGCCAACGCCAACGCAAATAAAGAACTAAGCACAGGGGAAGCAGAACTGGCTGCATTGTTAAGTCGTCAGGTACGCGAAGCGCTCCTGAGTAACGGCTTTGAAATTACTAACCATCATTTCCTATCCCAACGTATCACCTAAATTTGATTTTCCATAATTCACAGTAATAACTTTGTCATCCAAATCCCATCTAACGTACATACAAAAATCCTAAGCTTATCGGCAGTGAATCTAGAAAATGCTAATACTAATTGCCTGGTAATGAATAGCTATGTTTGCATCTACCTTCTTAACAAATCTTCATGCGATCGCTAGTTATTTTCTCCTAATTTTGTGCATACCATCTGTTTTGTTTTATTGCTATGCAATTTATGCAGCAATAACTTTTTTTACTGCTCCCCAGGCAATTAATCGAGAGTTTCATCCACCTGTTAGTATCCTCAAACCCATTTGTGGGCTTGATAGTAATGCTTATGAAAACCTAGCCTCATTTTGTCAGCAGGACTATCCCAAATATCAAATTATCTTTGCAGTACGAAACTCTCAAGACCCTTGCATAGAGGTTGTAGAAAAAATCATCCACAATTTTTCAGATTTGGATATTTTGCTGATTGTAAGCGATCGCATCATTGGTACAAACCTGAAAATTAGCAACTTAGCCAATGCCGCAGCCAAAGCGAAATACGAAATTCTAGTCCTTGCTGATAGTGATATTCGAGTTGGAGGTGACTATTTGCAAAGAGTTATCCAGCCGTTGCAAGATAAAAACGTGGGTGTAGTTACCTGTATGTATCGAACCGTAACTCAAGGATGGATATCGATATTAGAAGCTATTAGTACTACTACTGAATTTCACGCTGCGGTTTTAGTCAGCAACATTAAAGAAAATGGTATAAAATTTGCCTTTGGTTCCACCATTGTGATCCCGAAAAAAGTACTAGAAGCTATCGGTGGATTTGAAGCGATCGCTGATTATCTGGCAGATGATTTCCAACTAGGCCATCTACCTGTCCAAGCAGGTTACAAAGTTGTCCTTTCTGACTACATAGTTGAACACGTACAGATAAGCAACAACTTAGTTGATGCCATCAGACGACAGATTCGTTGGGCGCGTGGTAAACGAGTTTCTCGTCCTTGGGGTTATTTAGGACTAATTTTTACCTATGGTGTCGTCACCAGCTTGTTGCTGCCGATTGCCACTAATGGTTCAATATTAGGATGGCTAGGATTATCTATCTGTTGGATAACAAGATTGATGATGGCTTGGGTTGTTGGTACTATCAGTTTGAAAGATCCAATAGTCAAAAAGTTTTTGTGGCTCGTTCTTGTGTGCGACTTGTTAAGCTTTGTTATTTGGTGTTTTGGCTTTATTGGCAACACTATAGAGTGGCGGGGACAACAACTGAAACTAACTAAAGATGGAAAGCTATTAGTACCAGAAGACAAAAATGATGAATTATCAATCAAAGTTTTGACTAATAGGGGTGCATAGCAATGCTAACTAAAGGTTGACTCAATCAAAGTTTCAGAATCTTGCTTCGATTATTGTTTTCCAAGAGTGACAAAACAGGGTTATGCCAAGGAACTTGATAATTCGAGAACGCTGTTTCAATTGGGGACAGCGGACTTATTTGATGGGCATTTTAAATGTAACGCCCGATAGCTTTAGTGATGGAGGTGAGTTTAACACTTCCTCTACCGCTTTAGTACAGGCGCAAGCACTGGTGGCTGCTGGTGCTGACATCATTGATGTGGGCGGTCAATCAACTCGACCAGGGGCAAAGCAAATAACTCTGGTGGAGGAACTTGACCGAGTACTATCGGTACTACAGGTGTTAAGACCAAAGATTTCAGTCCCGATTTCTGTAGATACAACCCGTGCTGCTGTAGCCAAGGCATCTGTAGAATCTGGGGCGGATATTATTAATGATATTTCTGGCGGCACTTTTGACTCAGAAATGTTGGCAACAGTCGCAAACTTAGGTGTGCCGATGATTTTAATGCACATCCGGGGAACACCACAGACAATGCAACAACAGACTGATTATCAAGATTTGCTTGGTGAGATTTATAGTTTTTTGGCTCGGCAAATTGAGGCAGCAACTACTGCGGGCATTGACCTGGATAAAATTATTATCGATCCTGGTATTGGTTTTGCTAAAAACTATGAGCAAAATTTAGAAATTTTTCGCGGTTTGCGATCGCTCTCACCACTCAATTGTCCTATCTTGGTAGGAGCATCTCGTAAAAGTTTCATTGGTCGCATTTTAAATCAACCAGATCCCAAAGCACGAGTTTGGGGAACGGCAGCAGCTTGTTGTGCTGCTATTTTTAATGGCGCTGATATCCTCCGAGTTCATGATGTTCAAGAAATGCGCGATGTTTCATTAGTCGCCGATGCCCTATCAAGACAAGCCGCACAGCATAACTCTTAAGTATTACTCTTCTTCGCTTTTTCTGCCATTACCTTCATGATTTACTGACTCGGCTATCAACTCCTGAAACATTTCACTTGAGTTAGCTGGGTCTACAAAGACAATTTTGGCATTACTGCTCTCACCAAGTTTTTGGCTAGCATCTACGTAATCTTGAGCCACAAGATACCGCAAAATATCCCTACTGTCGGGATTGGAACGTAGAGCTTGAGAAATGATTTGCACAGAAGCCATAGTTCCTTCTGCTTTTTTAATCGCAGCTTCCTTTTCCCCTTCTGCTTCGGTAATCAGTGCCCGTTTTTTGATAACGGCGGCTTGTTCTTCTTCCCTAGACTTTCGGACACTCTCAGGTAAAGTAATTCTCTGAATATCTAATCGGAGAATCTCAACTCCCCAATCTGCCGTTACATGATTCAACTGATCTAAAATAGCTGAGTCCATCTCTGCTCTAGAGACGTTGGTCTGCTCTAGGGTATTTTGGGCAATGATTTCTCGGAGCGTAGTTGTGGTGATCTGTGTCAACGATCCTTGCAGATCCTCAATCGCGTAAAAGCTTCTCTCGATATCTCGAATCCGCCAGTATACAATAGCATCCACTTCTACGTAAATATTATCTTGGGTGATCACATTCTGAGGTTTAATGTCTGTAAACTGCTCTCGTGTAGTATCTTCCATGACAATCTGATCGACCAAGGGAACAATAAAGTTCAGCCCCGGTTTAAGTTTTCGATGATACCGCCCTAAGCGTTCGACTAAGGCTTCATTTCCTTGATTAATCAGTTTTGCAGAACCTAATGCATAACCTATAAGGGCTAAAACTATAGCAATAATTGGCTCCATGTATGCTCCTATTAAACTTTGGGAAGAATTTAATGTCAAAGATATGCTACTAGCTTGTCATATCTTTGAGTTTTATGTTTTGAGTCTGTAATTTTATCAACACCAGCAGCGAGGTGGAATCGCTGCAAGTTTTGTACATATTCTCTAAGTGAGAGTATTTTGCGGAATGCGATCGCTATTAAAGCACCTTGATAAAACCCTGGCAAGGACTAATTGATGTAATCAACATTACTTGTACTGGCATTTTCAGACAGCCAGGAGGTTTATTCAGTATATTTACGTAAAAAAATTATATTCAGGTAAAAATTTGGCAAGATATAAAAACCCCACTATAATCGGATAAAAATTAGCTTGGGCTATTAAAAACATCAAAATATTATGAGTAGATTGTTAATCAAACTTATAGGTTTAATTCTACTTTTCACAGGATTATACTTTTTTGGTCAAAACATCATATTTGTTAGTGGTTACTATTCATATTTTTACCGTAGCTTGCCGGCTACAGCTTCAGTTTTAGCAACGATGACAGATATATTTGCATTAGTCTTTTTTCAAAGAGAAACTGGTAACTTATACCAATTTAATGTGAAGTTGCACATATCTTGATCCCCCTAAATCCCCTTAAAAAGGGGGACTTTGATAGATGTTTTTCCGGTTCCCCCTTTTTTAAGGGGGGTTAGGGGGGATCGAATTCTATGCAGCTTTATAAAA
>NZ_JAVRBQ020000018.1:0-20379 GCF_034531215.2 Nostoc sp. ChiSLP03a | reverse complement strand
TTAATGTGAAGTTACACATATCTAGATCCCCCTAAATCCCCCGATAAATTGGGGGACTTTGATATGTTTTTCTGGTTCCCCCCTTTATAAGGAGGGCTAGGGGGGATCGAATTCTATGCAGCTTTATAAAAAATTGGTATTAGAGGCACAGCAATACTTTTTACCCACTGACTTTACTCCAAACATATTTTTGGCAGGTTTCACAAGCAGCTTTTGCTTCCTCTGTTTGCGGATTGGTGAAGACGGGATGGTAACGTAACCTGTCACAACAGACTTGCAACCATGCACGCCAGTCACCGCGCCACAACCGTACAGTGCCATCTTCACCACCGCTAACAATCGTTTGCCCATCGGCGCTAATGGCGACAGAATAAACCCAACCTTTATGACCGCGCAACGGTTCAGTTAAGGCAAGACCTTGCAGATTCCACAACCGCACAGCGCCATCAGTACCACCACTAACAATCGTCTGCCCATCAGCGCTAATGGCAACAGAATTGACAAAACCCTGATGACCGTGCAAAGGTTCAGCTAAGGCAAGACCCTGACGATTCCACAACTGCACAGTGCCGTCATCACCGCCACTAACAATCGTCTGCCCATCGGCACTGATGGCGACAGAATTGACATAACCTTCATGACCATACAAAGGTTCAGCTAAGGCAAGACCTTGGAGGTTCCATAAACGCACCGTACCGTCACTACCACCGCTGACAATCGTCTGCCCATCGGTGCTAATGGCGACAGAATAGACCCAACCCTGATGACCGCGCAAAGGTTCAGTTAAGGCAATACCTTGGTGATTCCACAACTGCACCGTACCGTCAGTACCGCCACTGACAATCGTCTGAGCATCAGTGCTAATGGCGACACAATAAACCCAACCCTGATGACCGCGCAAAGGTTTCGCTGAGGGAAGACCTTGGTGGTTCCAAAACCGCATTGTGCCGTCAGTACTACCACTAACAATTGTTTGACGATGAGTGCTGATAGCGACAGACCTAACATTGCCTTCATGACCGCGCAAAGGTTCAGCTAAGGGAAGACCTTGGCGATTCCACAACCGCACAGTGCCGCCATCACTGCCACTGACAATCGTCTGCCCATCGGTGCTGATGGCCACAGACCTCACATTACCCTCATGACCACGCAAAGGTTCAGCTAAGGAAAGACCTTGGCGATTCCACAACCGTACCGTACGATCATCACCGCCACTGACAATCGTCTGTCCATTGGCGCTGATGGCTACAGACCTTACATTACCCTCATGACCATACAAAGGTTCAGCCAAGAGAAGACCTTGATAATTCCACAATCGCACCATACCGTCGGCACCACCACTGGCAATCGTCTGCCCATCGGCACTGATGGCGACAGAAGAGACATCATTTTTATCCCCACGCAATGGTTTAGCTAAGGGAAGACCTTGGCGGTTACACAACCGCACAGTGCCGTCAGCACCGCCACTGACAATCATTTGCCCATCGGCACTGATGGCGACAGAATTAACATTACCCTGATGACCGCGCAAAGGTTCAGCTAAGGGAAGACCTTGGTAATTCCACACCCGCACAGTGCCATCAATACCGCCACTGACAATCGTCTGCCCATCGGCACTGATGGCGACAGAAGAGACATTACCTTCATGACCACAGAAGGGAATCGAGACTCTTGCTTTATTCACTACCCGATTCAAACTGTTCTGAACTGATGCAAGAATCTGCTGGGGTAGTTTCTCTTGATTCTCCCCCATAGCTTGAATTGCCAAAACTAGACTATCTAGGGGTTGTAAGGGCAATAAATCGTCTACTCTAGCCGCTTTTTCTCGCAATTGGGATTCAGTAAGCGCCCTTTCCATCTCGGCAATCCGGTGTTTGTCGTCGGCATCCCTACGCTGGTAAAAATCCTCATCTTGTTGGGGTGATTGCAAATCAGGCTGCAATTGTTGCCAGCTATCTCTCACTTGGGCCAGCAATCCCTTTTGGATTAAATATTTGTCATCCGGCGTTTCGTTCAACCATTCCCGTCGGGTATTTTCTAATGACTCGCTCAACGGTCGCAAGTCTCGGTCTTGTTGTCGCCACTGGGCAAACTGCTGCCAACTTTCAATTAAAGCTTCATGGGCTAAATTAATCCAGACTTCTTCTTTTTCATCTTTCTCAGAAACTAATAAGCGTCCCTTAACCAATCCTGTTTCACCATCTAGCAACTCACTAAGTTGTTGCCGTTGATTGGCATCATTACCTGCAATATTTAATAATGTGGCTTTGGGTTGGCGCTGTCGGGTATCCTTTTCTCCCTCTCCCGTTCCCACTAACCGCAGAAAAATCTGCTTAATCCATTCCTTTTCTTGCTGAGTGCGTTCTTGAGTTGGATATTCTTTCTCATAATCTTGGTAGTGATAAACATTTTCTGCATAGAGATTTAACACCGCAGTTAATCCTCCCAAGTACTCATACTCTTCTTGGGTAAGTTGATATTTCTTTTGCTCGCGTTTCTCCCAGAGTTTAGTTAAGGCAAACTCTAACAATGGCAAACTCCCTGGTTCTTGTTGAAGATTTTGGAGAATTTTTAATGCTCCTGCTTCTTCAACACTATGAACCTGAAGCTGGGCAGGTTTGGCGATTGTCTCCTTGAAATCAACTCCAGTTAAAGGCGGTATAACAACTACTGGGGTTTGAATCAGGTGAGTTAGAGAAGGATTATCTAAACAGGATTGAAGAAAATCACCTCGCATAGTAATTACAACAGCTAACCGCGAATCATGAATTTCTACTACCCCTGTCAGTAGTTCAATAAATCTCTGCCGTTCTTCCTTATCTATACAAACTGTAAATACTTTCTCAAACTCATCTACCACCAGCAAAAATTTTTCTGTGTTAACCACAGCCTCTGCATCATCAATAGGTTTAGTCAGGCTGCCGAAACTGTTGTCATTCTGAGCAATTTCAACCACAAGGGCGTATTGTGTCATCTTGTTTTGTTAAAACTATTGAGAAAATTACCTCTGTGCTTTAAAATACCCAAATTAACGAGTTATTTACCCATTAGAGTTAAAAACTCTAGATTTAAAGTTCAAGTAGCAGTTGAGTAACACGCAGTAAAAGCACAATATTAAAGTCTTAGTGACTGAGATAAGCTCTATACCTTGTAGTTCAGTAGTAATTACGGCAGCGATGTCTAAGGGCGAGCTACGACCAGTTAGAAAATTTCAGCTACCTTGAGAAAAATCTCACATCGCGTTAGTCTTCATTGACGTAACTGCACGCTGTAACATTAGGCGATGACAAATCAACTCTCTTTGAAAATTCCCTCTTGCACTTGGAGCCGTCCCATCGGCTTAGGCTGGGATAAACCTTATACCGTCCGCTATGCAAGTAATATTGATGATGGCCCTTGGCATGGTATGCCTTTAGGCGGCTTTGGTGCAGGTTGCATCGGTCGTTCTTCACGGGGAGATTTTAACTTGTGGCACATCGACGGTGGTGAGCATACCTTCAAAAACGTTCCGGCTTGTCAGTTCAGTGTGTTTGAATCCAATAGCACATCTTTCCAAACCTACGCTTTATCTACCCAAGCGCCCGATGATGGCACTCTCAAAGCGTGGCAATGGTATCCGACACCTCCTGACACAGAGGGAACGGGCGATTATCACGCGCTATATCCACGCAGCTGGTTTGTATATAAAAATATATTTCAAGCACAGTTGACTTGTGAGGAATTTTCCCCAGTCTGGGCAGGTAATTACCAAGAAACTAGCTACCCTGTGGCAATATTTGTCTGGAATGCCCACAACCCGACAGATACACCGATTACTCTGGGCATTATGCTCACTTGGCAAAATGTGGTCGGCTGGTTTACAAATGCTCTAAAATCTCCCGAAGTGCGGGTGCGCGATGATGGTAGTCCGGTTTACGAATACCAACCGCGCTGGGGTGAAAGTCAAGGAAACTACAACCAAATAGTTGAAAATACACAACAGTTTGGCTGTGTTTTAGGTCGGGTTGGTAGTAATGAACCTTTGCAAGAAGGTGACGGAACTTGGTGTATTGCAACGCTGAAACATCCGCAGGTGGAAGTATTTCATCATAGCCGCTGGAATCCTGAAGGGACGGGTGAGGAAATATGGCAAAGTTTTGCCCAAGATGGCTCTTTGCCCAATTATGTTGATACTACTCCAGCAACAGAGAATACACAAATCGGGTCTGCGATCGCAATCCGTTTCACTCTCCAACCAGGCGAAACTCTGGAAATTCCTTTTGTCGTCGCTTGGGATTTGCCAATCACAGAATTTGCTGCCGGAGTCAACTACTACCGCAGATATACAGATTTTTTTGGTAAAAATGGCAACAACGCTTGGGCGATCGCATCCACTGCATTACAAGAATACCAAACCTGGCGATCGCAAATTCAAAGTTGGCAAAAACCCATTCTCGACCGGGAAGATTTACCCAACTGGTTTAAAATGGCTCTATTTAATGAGCTTTACGATCTTACTAGCGGCGGTACTCTCTGGAGTGCAGCATCAGAACTTAACCCCATCGGTCAGTTTGCAGTGCTGGAGTGCTTAGATTACCGTTGGTATGAAAGTCTAGATGTACGGTTGTATGGCTCTTTTGCGCTGCTGATGCTGTTTCCAGAATTAGAAAAGTCGGTAATTCGGGCATTTGCACGGGCGATTCCTCAAGGTGATGATACTCCCCGAATCATTGGCTATTACATGACAATTAAGGCCGAAAGCCCGATTGCAGTTCGGAAAGTTGCAGGTGCAACACCCCACGATTTAGGCGCACCCAACGAACACGTTTGGGAGAAAACCAACTATACCAGCTATCAAGACTGTAATTTATGGAAAGATTTAGGTAGTGATTTCGTTTTGCAAGTATACCGTGATTTTTTGCTCACGGGTGCTGACGATGTGGAATTCTTGGCAGATTGCTGGAATGCGATTGTTCAAACCCTCGACTACCTGAAAACTTTTGACCTCGACGGCGATGGGATTCCAGAAAATTCTGGCGCGCCTGACCAAACTTTTGATGATTGGCGATTACAAGGTGTTAGCGCTTATTGTGGTGGGTTGTGGTTAGCGGCACTAGAAGCTGCGATCGCCATTAGCGATATTTTATTAACTTACCAGACAAGTAACACAACAGAGTTGGCAGCGCAAAAATCCACTTATGAAATTTGGTTACAACAATCTCTTCCTATTTACCAAGAAAAACTCTGGAATGGGGAATATTACCGACTAGATAGTAAAAGTGGTTCCGATGTGGTGATGGCAGATCAATTATGCGGACAATTCTACGCCCGTCTGCTGGATTTACCTGATATTGTACCAAGCGATCGCGCTCTCTCTGCCCTGAAAACAGTTTATGACGCTTGCTTTTTGAAATTCTGTAATGGTGAATTTGGTGCTGCTAATGGTGTTCGTCGTGATGGTTCACCAGAAAATCCCCAAGCTACTCATCCCTTAGAAGTTTGGACGGGGATAAACTTTGGGCTGGCGGCTTTTCTCGTGCAGATGAAAATGAAAGATGAAGCGTTGAGGTTGACGCAAGCTGTGGTGCAGCAAATTTATGAAAATGGTCTGCAATTTCGCACGCCAGAAGCTATCACCGCAACTGGTACTTTCCGCGCTAGCACTTATCTGCGGCCAATGGCGATTTGGGGGATTTACTTAGTTATTAATTGATTGACTATCAAAGCGGTTCTCGTTTTGATACAACACACGTAGATGTCATTGGTGTCAACTTAAGCTGAAATCTTCTGACTGTATAAGTTTTGTCCTAACCCTCAGCCCCTCACTCATATTGGGAAAGAGAGGAGCGAATTCTCTACTTTCCCTTCTTCCAATATGGGAGAAGGGGTTAGGAGACCTCTTGCAAAAGTCATTTTTGCAAGAGGCGGGAAAAGGGACTGATGTTTTTTATTGTTCCTTTCCCCTTTTCCCCTTACCCTTTTCCCACAAATGCCAAGAAGTCTAGGGGATGAGGGCATAGAACCCTTACTCTTATTAGATTTGCGATTTTATTTTCCGAGTGTTTCCGGAAGCGAAGGAAAATTTCAGTAATGGTAAGAGTTGAAGCATTGAGAATTATAAAACTAATGTTTCAAAAAATGCAAATATTACTAGCTTTAGCTATAAATGTTGCTGATAGTTCCTAGACTACGTTCACAATCAAAAGCTAGGTTATGACGTGCCTATTGCTTCACTCAACAGCAAAGTTCATCGGATTGTGGCACTTTGTGTTTGGCAATGATTAGCCAACACTGGTGCATACGCTTAAACCCCTACAGCTTGCGTAACTTAACGCCAGTAAATTTCACAGGTGCATTTCACCAGCCTTTAGTAGAAGCAGCCCAAACTTGGAGGATGTGAAGCGTTATCAGTGAGGACTATTTTTAAGTCAGCTGGACTCATACTATAACCCCTAGATAGCTCATTGTCAAGTAATTCATTGTGTAGTTGTCTGGAGAGATAAAGGCGATCGCATATTGATTTTTGATCTTGTAGGCCATTTAGCCCAATTTTTACTACATTTGTAATCTCAATTTTTTAAATCTGCTATAGGACTCGCATTTAATTTTTGCAAAAACGTCCCTGTTCCCTGTTCTCTGCCTACGCAAATAATTTCTCGGAATCAAAACGGATTTCTATAGATATTCAGACATTAGAGAAATCACTGCTAAATCAACTTCATAATATTCTTTCTTAATTAGCTTTATCTCTCTTCTCCAATTCTCTAATATTGTACAAAATTAGACTACTGATACTTGAATAAAAGTATTTATTTGCGGATATTTTTACTAACTCCGCTAACGAACATTAAAATTATCTATATATATTATTAGTCAAAACTTCTATTTGAAGTCTGGGCTATTTTAAGATGACTATCCAAGCACGATCAAATATCCAAGCTCGGTTTACGGCAATTTTCCTTAAATCCGCTAAAGCTGTAGCTTTTGCAAACCAATCAAGACCAGGTTAATAAGTATTATTGTCCAACTGAACTTATTGAAACAATAAGCTCAATCCTATGGCTGGCAATGGTTTTACAACCAATTTGTTAATATTTTTATCGAGTTGTTTTACATTCTAGTTAATGGTACTATTTTCTAGTTACTCGATAATAATAAAGGTTTTAAAATGATATCGGGTGAGGGGTAACACCCCTCAGAAATTAGCCAAAGGGGACAAAACTAAAAGCTGCACAATCCACAAGTAAGTATCTGAATACATTCAGTAAATTTAACCTATAAATAGACTATATTAGCAGATGACACGAACGACAAAAAATAGTATAAATACGAATGGTGCTAGTACCGCTCAAAGATAAATATATTTTTTCTGTTAGTCTAAAAAAATATGCAAACTTCCCGGAAATTGCCTAATTCAACAGTAGTAATAAATATAAGCGTGTGAACCTAGAAAATTCATTTACTGATGGATTTTTATCTTTTGTAAACATCTCACACCACTCTATTGCTAATAATTTGCCACAAGCAATTCAACCTTTTCAAAAAGGCTAGTGCAGTCTGTACGCCTCAATTGAAACACCGACAATTGCAAAAAAAGAAAATAGTTTACTTCATCCAGGATAACTAGAACTATGATGAATCAAGACATTGCTGGTATTAGTAGTAACTTAGATAAGACAGTGAAAGCTCAACAATTTGACAAAGTAGTTGAGGCAATTCTTGCCGGAAAGTATTCCTGGGCATGTGTTTTAATGCTGCGATTTGGTGGTTATAATCCTCTCCATTACATTCCATATCGCACCTACAATCGATTGCTCAAAGAAAATTCTCAAGCCGATAGGACAAAACAACAGCAAACTGAAAATCTAAAAATGCTAAAACACACTCATGATTCTCGGCCTGAGAATAATGTGTCATCAAGCTGCTTAAGCAAAATTAAAGACCTAGCTTATCTAGAAGTAGTTAGAAAGCAAAAAGCATGAATCAATTCAAAATTCACGCATTAAATACAGCCACCCACAATATGAGTGGGGTTTCCACCGACCGAGTGAGACAAGGATTTTTTTGTCCACGAGGGCGAGGTTTTAAACCTAACTTTTTTTATAAATCCTTGGTGGGAGTTTAAGCCAGAGATTGACACAGCAAATTAACGAACATCAATCGAGCAAATCGCCATTAAAACCAGAAAATGTTTAAGACGTTTCCTTGAAATCCTGTGGATTCAATTAAAAAGTATTTGGAATCAAGAGATTCTGCTCTAAAGTTGATTGATTATCTGAAAGCCTGCGATGCTAATTTAAATTTTATAGCATAGCAGGTTTTCTATCGCAGTCATTAATTTCATTAATTTAGCAAAAATCTGCCAAAATGGCAAATATATACTAATGATATTGGTAAACTAATAACAACTACAACTTCAACCAAAATAGAGGTGATTTGGCAAGCAAGTTAATTTAAAAAATAAAATCAACGATTAGTTCTAACTATGAAATAAATCAAACTGATTACAAAAGTAGTCAGCATTTCATGGAGTAAATAACTCCTAGACCAAGACCAATAATTCAACTGTTACTACTGGTGGTTCTTTTTCTGAGGAAGTCTGAGCAAAGAGAATTTGGGGAGGTGGATTCCCCCGAACCAAATTTTACACAGCTTTCACTGACTGCAGACGGTGCGAGTAATGCCGATCAAACTTTCTATCTTGTGGTTGGTGTTGCTTTAGTTAAATATTGCAAACGCTTAACATCAATTCCAGGAACGGAAATAGAAAAGTGACGGTGAAATTGTTATCCTTGGCTGGTAGAACTAGTAGCTCATACGCTTCTCTTTCAACTATTGTAATCCTAGTCCTCCCAACCGGGATTATCTTTGGTTTCTAAACTTTCAATTTATATAACACTACTGGAAGTTCAAAACTTGAATAGCTTCCAGTTTTTTATATGTATATAAAAAGAAATAAGGTAGGCAAATTGCCCACCTTATTTTTTGTGGATAATAGATATCTGGTGAAATTAATCTCAAACTCTTATAGAGACGTAGTACCGCTACGTCTCTACATTCCTTTTCACTTCCATATTTAATAATTGGTTAATTCAAAAAGGAATTAAACCTTAGCTAATTCTGGAGTGGGACTCTTGCTGTTGCGAATTGCTGTAATAGCCTCAGCATAATCTTTAGCATTAAACACAGCTGAACCGGCGACGATCGCATTGGCTCCCGCTTCCAAAACTTGCCAGGTATTATTTGCCTTCAGCCCCCCATCCACTTCAATCCAGGGGTCGAGACCACGTTCATCACACATTTGGCGCAGCTTGCGGATTTTAGGTAATACACCAGGGATAAAGCTTTGACCACCAAAACCAGGGTTGACGCTCATAATTAGTACTAAATCGCACAAATCCAGAACATATTCAATTAGCTCTAGAGGAGTACCAGGATTAAGTACAACACCAGCTTTTTTACCAAGCTCTTTAATTTGCCCCAAGGTGCGGTGCAGATGTGGAGAAGCATTATGTTCGCAGTGTACGGAGATAATATCGGCACCCGCTTTAGCAAATCCTTCTACATACTTTTCTGGCTCCACAATCATCAAATGGACATCCAGTGGCTTAGTTGTAATCGGACGAATCGCCTCCACAATCAGAGGGCCTATCGTAATATTAGGTACAAAACGACCGTCCATTACATCAACATGAATCCAATCTGCTCCGGCTGCGTCTACGGCGCGAATTTCGTCACCCAGACGGCTAAAATCGGCTGATAGGATAGATGGAGAAATTACAATGGGCTTTTGAGATAGGTTTTGGGTCATGGCTAGTGGGTTTTTAAGCGTCCTCGTCTGTAAGCATTGTAACAAAGCATTGAGCAAGACTCATAAGTTTGATCCCGGTCTTTTTGCAGGAGTAGAAAGCAGAGGGAAAATAATAACTCCGAATTCCTAGCTCCTAACTCCTAACTCCTAACTCCTAACTCTTGACCAATGACTAATGACAAATAACAAATGACTAAAAAACTAACCTGGATAATTTGGGGATTAACTGCTTCTTGTCTGAGTGCGCCGGTAATGGCTTCGGCTTTAGAGTCTGCTTTGGGAACTAACGGTATTGATGCTTTGAAGCTACACCAAGCTCCTTATAATTTAATCGGTCGCAAGATTGCTATTGGTCAAGTGGAAATTGGTCGGCCGGGAATGTTTGGGTGGGATAAGGCGGTGTCTAAAAATCGTGCCATATCTTTAGCAGCGGTTTTCTTACGCAATGGCCCAGCTAAGTCTAATAGTGGTGTTGACCCCCACGCCTACAATGTCGCTGGTGTGATGGTGAGTCAAGACAAAGCTTTGCCAGGAGTTGCGCCGGGAGCGCGATTGTATTCATCAGCAGTAGGTTCGACTAAAAACATGGGTCAGCCAGAAGAGTGTTTATCGGCACAACACATAGCGCTCCAAAATAGTGGCGATGTCCGTGCGATTAACTTTAGCTTTGGGGAACCTCTGAGCCGCGATCCTCGACCGGAAGCTACTTTAGACGGCAATGCTTTATTAACTTTATGTGTTGACTGGTCTAGTCGCGCTCATGATGTTTTGTATGCGATCGCAGGCAACCAGGGCAAAGGCGGCATTCCTATTCCTACAGATAATTTTAATGCAATCAACGTGGCTTTTTCATCCCGCCGAGGGGGAGTTTTTAACAAAGTAGATGTGGCTAATCTGGCGGGTGTTAACCAAGGGGTGAATCAAAGACTAGCTGGAAAGGAATTTGACCTTGATGGGCGTCGCGCTATCAGTTTAGTTGCTCCTGGTAATAATATTCCTTTGCTCAATCCAGATGGCAAATTGAACAAGGTTACAGGTACTAGTTTTGCCGCGCCTCAAGTTACAGCTACTGTTGCTCTGTTGCAGGAACTTGCAGACCGACAGATGCGGACAAAACAACCCCACTGGAGCATTGATTCTCGGCGTCATCAAGTGATGAAAGCTGTATTACTGAATTCAGCAGACAAACTTCTAGATAGCGGCGATGGCTTAAGGTTGGGAATGACTCGGACGCTAATTGATAAGCAAAATCAAAACTGGCTAGATTCTGATGCTTATAAAGATCCAAAGATTCCCTTGGATGCCCAAATGGGAGCGGGTCATTTGAATGTATTTCGCGCTTATCAGCAATTTAGTGCTGGTCAATGGCAAGCATCAGCTGCGGTACCGGCTATTGGTTGGGATTATCGCACAGTTGATGTTGGAGCATCTGTTGACTATATATTAGCAAAACCGTTAAAGCAGGGAAGTTTTGTTGCTGTCACCCTGACTTGGGATCGATTGGTAGAACTCAACGATAAAAATAAAAACCAGCAATATGACGTAGGCGAAAATTTTCGCGATCGCGGCTTAAATAATCTCGATCTCTACTTAGTAAAAGCTGATGCTCAAAATTCGGAAGCTGGTGCTGTTTGCTCCTCAATCAGCCAAATTGATAGTGTAGAACATATTTTCTGCCCCGTTACTGCTACTGGCAATTACAAAATCCGCGTCCAATTTCGTCAAAAGCTCAATGAAGCGACTCAACCCTACAGTTTAGCTTGGTGGAGTGTACCTATTAATTGAAATAAGTTAGCACAAATATCTGTGTAAAATTACAGCGTTTTTCTCGTTCTCATACGCAGCATGGGAACGAGATTTCCAGCCTCTGATAAATTTCGATTCGATCTATAAAAACCTCACAGAAGTACTTATTTTTCGAGCGCGTAGCTTACAATACGTTTATACGTAAAGATAAAAATTCTTTAAGAAAAAAATTTTTTATAAGTCGTCTGTATAGCCGTCTCAATCAAGAATTAGCAACTCCCCAAGTTGTGTTTAATTACTCTGAGCTACTAATTTGCTGTTACGAAAACTGTAACAGTCCCATTTTTCTATTGGAGTAAATGCAATAGTTAATCATTGACACAGTATCTGCGTCAATTCTGAGCACAAATCGGGAATCTTTGGCAAGTGAGGTAGCAGAATGAATCGCCATAAATTGAGTGATGCGAAAGAAAATTTCCTGCAAAGACGTTACGGTGTTAGTCTAGGCAGACGTTATGCTTTGGCAGCTGCAAGCGTTGTTCTATTCAGTGTATTAGGGTGTTCTCAAGTCGATAGTAATAAAAGTGCCATTGCCCAATCTAGTTTACCTCAGCCAGAAACTCCATTGCAAAAAAAAACAGCCAACACTGATACAAAAATTGTTGAGTCTAGCAACAAGTTTGGCTTCAAACTATTTTCAGAAGTTCTGAAAAACGATCGGGGTGAGAAAAATATTTTTATCTCACCTTCGAGTGTTGCGATCGCTCTTGCTATGACTTATAACGGCGCTAGCGGCTCGACTCAACAAGCAATGGCAAAAACCCTAGAATTACAGGGAATGAATCTACCAGAAATCAACTCTTCTTATGCGACGGTATTAAAACAGCTTTTAGACAATTCGGATACGAAAGTGCAATTGAAAATTGCTAACTCACTTTGGGCAAATCAAAAGGTTAGCTTTGCACCAGACTTTCTCAAGAGAACCCAGGACTTCTATCAAGCCAAAGTCAGCAATTTAAACTTTCAAGATGCCGCCGCATCTAGCATTATCAATAATTGGGTCAAAGAAAATACTAACGGTAAAATCACTAAAATAGTTGAAAAAATTGAACCAGATCAGGTATTATTTCTGATTAATGCCATATATTTTAAAGGTAATTGGAGTAATGAGTTTGACAAGAAAGAAACTGCTTCATATCCTTTTTACATCACATCTAACAGGTCAAAACAACACCCAATGATGTCACAAGAGGGTGATTATAAATACTATGAAAGCGAAAAATTTCAGGCAGTTAGTTTACCTTATGGAAAAGATGGTAAGATAAGTTTTTATATATTCTTACCCAAAAAGAATTCCAACCTCAAAGCATTTTATCAAAACTTGAATGTTGAGAACTGGGAAAAATGGATGACTCAGTTCAACAATCAAAAAGGGTTTATTCGCCTGCCCCGCTTCAAAACAGATTACGAGATTACACTCAATGATGCTTTAAAAACTTTAGGTATGGGCGAGGCTTTCAGCAACAAAGCCAATTTTTCTGGCATGGGTAAAAATTTTGCCATTAGCCAAGTTAAGCATAAAACTTTTGTTGAAGTGAACGAAGAAGGCACTGAAGCGGCTGCGGCTACTTCAGTGGGAATAGTAGCAACATCTGCAAGACAAGAACCAGAACCATTCCGAATGATTGTCGATCGTCCCTTCTTCTGTGTCATCAGGGATAATCAGACGGGAAACATTTTGTTTATGGGTTCAATTACCGAACCACAATGAGGATGTAGGAGGGATTGAAGTGAAGATTTCATCTTTTTAAAAGAGAACTTCCAAAAAATCAAATCTTCAGTGAATATAAATGATTAATTTAAACCTCATCTATGTTGAAACCTAGAGTTTTTTAAAAAATATGGTTTTCAAAGTAGACAAGGTTTACATTCACTGTATGTGCAGATAATAATTTTTATAAATCATTATTTATAAAAGAAACTATGGATGGTGAAAATATTTTTAGTGATGGGGAAAATTCTAACTTCGCGGCATAATCATCTATTTGTGATAGCTCCAGTTCAATTGTTTCTTGGTCTTTTTCATCAAAAAGTAACTGAATTTGATAACTTGTCCAGAATTGTTCGCCTAGTTCATCTTCTAAATCAAAAGGCTGTTCTTCATCACCCCATATATTTGACCAAAGGACTATTTGATTAGCCCGAAAATGGTTTTGACCTTTTGTATCTCCAACTACAAAATATACTTCGACATTTAAATCAAATCCCAAATCATCGACTTCTGCCTCTACTATCTGACAATTAACGACAATTAAACTATCTGGGTTAATATCTACTACCTGCTGTTGGCGTTGTAATAATTCTTGAAATACAAAATTAGGTAATAATTTTGAACTTTCCTCAAGTAGGTTTTTTTGAGTTTCTGGGGAGTAACGAGTTTTTAATTCTTGCGTGATTAAATTTAAAATATCTTCACTAGCTAAATTGACAACTATCTGTTTATTTGCGGGATTAAGGAAACATCCTTGATTAAGATTAATGTGTTTTTTAATTGACATAGTTCTCTAAAATCCTTTGAATGCGAACGGATAATTCACAAATCAAGCTCAAACAAAGGTAAGGAATAAATATTACTTTAGCTTCTGTTCTATATTTTTAGCAAGACAACAAAACCATGACTAAAGTCACACATTAAACATACACAAGATAAACAATAATTGTTAAATTAGTAATGATTTGCAATAATTGTCCAGTTAAAAGGTTCGATTTTTATCGGGGCTTGTGACTGATTTTTCTTACTCTTTCAGCAACATCGTTTTTTTATGTGTAGATTAATTGGCTATCTTGGTAACGCCATCCTCTTAGATGAGTTGCTGTATAAACAAGAGCATTCGCTCTACAAACAAAGTTACAGTTCTTTGGAATTAAAATCAGGAGTAGTTTGTGGAGACGGAGTAGGTGTAGGCTGGTACGACGAAGTGGGTAAACCCTTCATTTACCGAAATACGATCCCGTTGTGGAACGAGCCGAATCTGGAAGAGTTGAGCAACTATGTACAATCCAGTTGTACTGTAGGCTATGTCCGATTAGCTGGGACAGGTGAATCACTCGACATTAGCAATTGTCAGCCATTTCGTAGTGGGAAACTTTTGTTTGTGCATAATGGTGAGATATCAAACTTTCAACAAACTCTTTGTAGACCAATACGTGAGAGCCTCTCTGATTCCACTTACCGCCTGATTAAGGGCACGACTGACTCTGAACACATCTTCGCCCTACTAGTGGAAATATGGCAGTCGTCTCCAGACAACACTCTGTTGTCAGCATTAAGTAAAACAGTTCAAAAATTGACTAAGTTGGCATCAGAACACGACACCAGCTTTAGTACCAATGTAATTGTCAGTGATGGTCAAGCAGTTGCAGCAATTCGCTATGCTTATCGTACACAAGCACCTACTCTTTATTGGTCTTACGATGAACTCAAGCAGCCAAACCAAGTTATTGTTGCTTCTGAGCCTTTATCCAATCACCAAAATTGGACTGCTTTTGATGAGCAAAGTGCGCTATTTGTTGAAGCCCAGTCATTACAGCCAACAATTAGCCTATTGGAGAGATTTGTTCCCATTGGGGTTTAAAAAAGCATTGCGATTTTGTGGAAATTGAGCTTTTCTCTTTAAAGTTGGTGCGATGGTAGACAAGCAACAGCAATGCTTGTGCCAAAAGACAACAGTTGAAGGCAAGTCAGAGAAGACAACATACGTCTTTCAATTCTTTTGGGAGCTAGCGTCACCGATAGCGAACGCGAGTGCGTCTTGTAGAGTTGCATTAGCGATTCATCGGTGACGCAATCATCATTCCTCTATGGCTCGAATGGTACTAAGTTAAGATACAGCCCTTATCCTGACTGGTTCCCAGCCTCCAGGCTGGGAACTCATTCTGGGAGGCTCCGCCTCCATAGCTTGACAAGAGGTAGAACCTCTTTTGAATACATTCCCAGCCTGGAGGCTGGGAACGAGTCTAAACAAGCTTTTGGGCTTTACAAGCGTGCCATTCGGTCATGCATTAATTTTCGGAGATGTCTCTTGTACTCTGTCCACCACTATACTCATGCAAGCTAGAGCGATCGCATACTTACTTATAATTCGTAAGGAATGCCCTGTTGCCTGATTCAATCCAATTTCAGTTATCCTGAATGACCCAAATAGTTTTATGATTCTCTACGATAGTATATTTGAAATTATTTTAGGTCTACCACCAAAATATTCTCAAGCTGATTCTGGAACATGATAAATCACCTTTAAGTGATTCGTGCAATACTGGTTTTGAACCTTCTTCCAGAGTCAAATAAAGTACAGGGAGATGCAAAAGTATGGCTGAACACTCATTTCACGACCAACTGAGTTTAGAGGAACAAGCTGAAAAACTCGGCAAGCAAGCATTAAGCTTGGGTTTGATTCCCAGCTTTGTAGTGCATTACTTTCCTGATACTTGGGTATTTTATATACCCAATGAAACTAAATCGGAACCGCTGACACCAGAAGAAGCATACTTTCGTTTAAAGCAACTGGTTAAACAGTAGATATTTTGACGACAAATTTTTGAAGACAACGGCTAGACACTGCAATTGTTAAGTAACAGTAGTTATGGCGAAACCAGCAATTTTAACCGTCGATGACGATCCAGAAGTATTGCAAGCGGTGTCACGAGACTTGCGTCATCAGTATGGCGATCGCTTCCGCATTGTTCGGGCAGATTCCGGGATCGCGGCTCTGGATGTGGTGCAGCAACTAAAATTGCGGAATGACCCAGTTGCTCTATTTCTAGTGGATCAACGTATGCCCCAAATGGGAGGTGTGGAGTTCTTAGAACGAGCAAAAAGCATCTTTCCCGATGCGAAACGTGCCTTGTTAACGGCCTATGCAGATACGGATGCTGCGATTAAATCAATTAATAGTGCCAGACTTGATTATTACTTACTCAAGCCTTGGAATCCACCAGAAGAGAGATTATATCCGGTTTTAGATGATTTGCTAGATGACTGGCTAGCAGGATTTCGCCCACCCTTTGAAGGCATTCGAGTCATTGGTAATCGCTGGTCGCCTTTTTCACATCAGGTGAAAGACTTCCTAGCACGTAACCAGATTCCATTTAAGTGGTTAGATATTGAACTGGAGCCGGATGCAGAAAAATTAGTGGAATTCGCCCAAGCTGATTGTAGACAACAATTACCCTTAGTGCTGTTTCCCGATGGTTCCCGATTAATTCAACCATCTAATTTAGAGATTGCCGCCAAAATTGGACTGCAAACTCAGGCAGAGCGTCCCTTTTATGACTTAGCGATCGTCGGTGCTGGGCCTGCCGGACTGGCAGCTGCCGTCTATGGTGCTTCTGAGGGATTGAGTACTGTCTTAATTGAGCGGGAAGCGCCAGGAGGACAAGCAGGTACGAGTTCGCGGATTGAGAACTATTTGGGGTTTCCGATTGGCTTGAGTGGCAACGATTTGGCAAGGCGGGGAGTCACCCAAGCGCGGCGATTTGGAGTAGAAATTCTCACTCCTCAAGTAGTAACTGGGATTAGACTAGAAGATCCTTATCGGATTCTGCAATTAGCAGATGGTAGCGAGATTAGTTGCCATGCACTTTTAGTTGCAACCGGTGTTTCCTACCGTTGGCTCAATGTTCCAGGAGCCGAGAAGCTTACAGGAGCAGGAATTTATTACGGTGCTGCCATGACTGAGGCGATCGCCTGCACCAACGAAGAGGTTTACTTGGTAGGCGGGGCAAACTCTGCTGGACAGGCAGCAATGCATTTTTCTAAGTATGCCAGCAAAGTGATTATGTTAGTACGGGGTCAGTCACTAGCATCAAGTATGTCTCAATATTTGATTGACCAAATTGCTGCAACTGAAAATATCCAAGTTTGCACGGGTTGCAGCGTCGTGGAAGTCAAGGGAGAAGAATATTTAGAAGCAATTACGATCGCCCATGCCAACACTGGACAAATCGAAACCGTGCCAGCGCGATCGCTGTTTATTTTCATCGGTGCTAGCCCCAAAACGGATTGGCTCGATGGCGTTATTCAACGTGATGCTCAGGGGTTTATCATCACAGGCCCAGACTTGATGCATAATGGCAAATCTCCTCGTGGTTGGTCTTTAGAACGCTCTCCTTTCTTATTAGAAACCAACATTCCCGGAATCTTCGCAGCCGGAGATGTCCGCTATGGCTCAATTAAACGGGTGGCATCCGGTGTCGGAGAAGGTTCGATCGCCATTCAATTTGTTCACCGCTACCTAAGTAATGTTTAGCTAAAGTAGCCAATACTAAGTTGTGTAAAATAGACCTGCCTTAAAAATAGGGACTGGGGACTGGGGACTGGGGGCTGGGGACTGGGGACTGGGGACTGGGAACTGGGGAAGAGATATTTTTATTGTTCCTTGTTAGTTCCACTCATAGAGTCTCTTGCAAAAGTTCTTTTTGCACTCTTGTGGGAAAAGGAAAAGGAAAATAACAAACCTTTCCCCCTTACCCTTTACCCTTTTCCCGACAAATGCCAAGAAGTCTAATCTGCAAACCCTCTCCCCTGCTCCCTGCCCCCTGCTCCCTGCCCTCTGCCCTCTGCCTCCTTCATTGACTTGCATTGATCCCAATTACCCCGATGATGATTAAGGCGATCGACACAAGTTTGATGAATGTAGCAGACTCCCGAAACCAAATAATCCCAATAAGAGCTACTAGAATAGTTCCTAATCCAGCCCAGACAGAATAGGCGACACTTACTTCAAGTCTCTTGAGGGCAAAGGTCAAAAAAGTAAAACAAAGTCCATAGAAGACAAATATTAATACTGAAGGAACTATTTTTGTAAATCCCTGTGATAATTTCATGCAAGTTGTGCCTGAAACCTCAAAGACGATTGCTAATATAAGGTAAATCCAACTTGTTGACATATTTTTTGTAAGTGGTTTGTTAAGAGCAACTCGCCCTAAAAATAGAATAAACACTCCTGAAGTAACTCATTAAAAATTTTTACAAGTGTAATATCAATTCTCGATAAAGATGCTTTGGAGGGAAGGCGTAGCCGAGAGATAAATATATGCAGCTTCATAAAGAAACAGTATAGGTATTCCAACATTTAAAACCAAACGTGCAGTAGTATAATTGAGGCTGATTCCGGGGTTTTATGGCGATGAAATTGCTCTAAGCATTCGAGCAACATCTGCTGTAGTGTGATTGTGTTTTTGTCCTACTAATGGTACAAGAGATGACGGCTCAATTTGAATACAGCACTCTTGCCGATCCACAGGATATTCAACAGCTGATATATATCCTTGAGCAGTGTTTCATCAGCGGAGTTGGTGGTGAAGAAGCTTATATCAATCTCATTGGCGTAGAAAATTTCCGTATTATTCGGGGATTTGGGCAATTAGTTGGTGGATTGGCAACTCTGGATATGGGTCAGTGGTGGGGTGGTGTGCGCGTACCAATGACAGGAATTGCCGTTGTGGGTATTGCTCCAGAGTATCGCGGTTCGGGAGCTGCGATCGCTCTCATGCAGCAGACGCTCAAGGAACTTTATGCTAGAGGTATACCGCTCTCTGCTCTTTATCCAGCTGTGCAAAGTTTGTATCGAAAAGTCGGGTATGAGCAAGGGGGTAGCTGGTGTAATTGGGAAATTGCAACTAAAAGTATCCAACTGCGGGAGCAACCTCTACCTTTACAACCAATAGTGCCAATTAATCATCAAGTATTTCACGAACTATATCAGCAGCAGGCGAAACTAACGCATGGATATTTAGACCGACATCGAGCAATCTGGGAGCGCTTAATTCAACCAGATGAGAAGGAAACATTTTACGCATATTTTATCGGTACAAAAGATAAACCCGAAGGTTACATCCTCTTCAGTCAACATTCAAAAGAAGATGGCGCAATCCTGCGAATCAAAGATTGGGTAATTCTCACAACTGCTGCTGCACAAACATTCTGGTCTTTTCTTGCCAGTCATCGCTCCCAAATTGAACACGTGCGATGGAGGAGTTCTGCAATTGATTCCTTGACATTGCTGCTACCAGAGCAAACTGCCAAGCTTAGGCATACGATGCGTTGGATGCTGCGGGTAGTAGATGTAGTCAAAGCGCTGGAGATGCGGGGTTATCCTTCAGGAATTGAAACTGAATTGCACTTAGATATTCAAGATAATTTGCTAGATGCAAACAATGATAAATTCATTCTTTCTGTTGCCAATGGACGCGGTGAAGTTACCAGAGGTGGAAAAGGTGAGTTGCAGTTAGATATCCGAGAACTAGCACCACTATATACAAGTTTGTTCGCTCCCTACCATTTGCAAATAGCCGGAAAACTGCATGGGACAGAAACCGCTATTTCAGCAGCTACGCAAATATTTGCAGGCGCCTCGCCTTGGGTGGCTGATTTCTTTTAATGGATGGATATCTGTTTACTCTGAGGCAGGGGGTGTTTTCGACGGTGGTTTATCAGCAAATACAACGGTATTTATATCAGGTACGGGTGTGAGTACATAATACCTCACACCCGCACATCAAACCTACAACCTCGATTTGCTTGGGCGAATTTCTGTACCACTTCTGGTAGTTCGGGGCTTTCCGAGACCTGGCACTGCCCAACAACAATCGGCAATGCTAGTTGACCCGCCGAAATAACAAATGCGTTCGCCAAAATAACAAATGAGTTCGCCGAAATAACAAATGCGTTCGCCAAAATAACAAATGCGTTCGCCGAAATAACAAATGCGTTCGCCAAAATAACAAATGCGTTCGCCGAAATAACAAATGCGTTCGCCAAAATAACAAATGCGTTCGCCGAA
>NZ_JAVRBQ020000017.1:0-15813 GCF_034531215.2 Nostoc sp. ChiSLP03a | reverse complement strand
ATGTGAAGTTGCACATATCTTGATCCCCCTAAATCCCCCTTGAAAAGGGGGACTTTGATAGATGTTTTTCCGGTTCCCCCCTTTTTAAGGGGGGTTAGGGGGGATCGAATTCTATGCAGCTTTATAAAAAATTGGTATTAGCAGCTATATTAATTTTTACAAGTACTATAAGTCGGTCGAATAACCGTTGAATTAACTACAAGCAGAAATTATCACATACAAATTTAAAAAGCAATAGGCTAGCTGTTAGGGAAGACAAAGCAAAGCTTTGGTGGGGTGGGATGCGATGACTGTGGGAATCAGAACTAATTACCCTGACTTGATATAAAACGGGTAACAGACTTAGCTTCTGTACCTGACTTTCCTTGAAATATGCTGTAATATAATCCGTCAGAAGGGCATAATTGATTGTAAATGCAAGGTTTTTTCTAACTGCGGATGCTTGAAGCGAAGCTCTCTGGCGTGCAGATGTAAACGACTGGTAGCTGCACTACATCCATAAAGGCGATCGCCTAAAATAGTTATCCCAAATCCTCGCGCATCAGCTGCATGAACCCTTAACTGATGAGTGCGTCCTGTTATTGGCGTAAATTCTACGCGGGTATAGTCTCCTTCTCTCGCCATTATTTGGAAGTGTGTCAAGCTGGGTTTACCGTACTGCCAATCAACTTTTTGATATGGCCGATTTTCAGGATCTCCCCATAATGGCAGTTCAATTTTACCTTGCTCAATTGTCAAAACACCGGAAAGTATGGCTTCATAAACCTTGTGAACCTGGCGTTGCTGAAACTGCTGGCTGAGTTGCCGATGGGTTTGGCGATCGCGTGCTAACAACAAAATCCCGGAAGTTTCTCGATCTAGGCGATGCACAGATATAAGCGCCATACCATCAAGTAACAAATGACGTAAGCGACTCAAAACACTATCTTGGCGATCGCGATAACGCCCAGGTACTGAAAGTAATCCAGCAGGTTTATTTACAGCAATCAGCCATTCATCTTCATAAATAATGGGTAAAGAGGTGCTTCTTACTCCCCCTTCCCTTGCAGGGAAGGGGGCTGGGGGGTTAGGTCTTAATCCTGAGAGCAAAAACCCCATCAATGGCTGACATCGCTCGGCACACGCTCCGTAAAATTCTCCCGGAATTTTATTCTGATTTGCGGAAGACTCACCCCACCAAAATTCTGCCATTGCTAGGGGTTTGAGATTATGTGTTGCCGCATAATGAAGCAGCTTTGGGGCACAACAGTCTCCTGTGCCGGTGGGAGAACCTCCTGGCATCAATTCTTGCAATGATTGCGATCGCCCAGAAAAATTAGTCAGGCTATAGCTAGCGTGCATCTGAGCTTGCAATTGACAAGAAAGTTCTTTGCGCCGTTGTTTCAGTTCGCTAATTCGTGCATCTGTCGCTGCAATTAATTGCTGGAGAGGCTGTAATACAGCATTTTGCTGGCGTTTAAGTTGTCGTCGCTCAATTCCCTGTTGACGACTCTCTTCGTCGAGTTGTTCAAGGGCAATGGTAAGCGCTTCGGCAGTGAGTGTATTGCAGATTTGCTGACGTTTTTGCTGTCGTTGATGTTTGCAATAGCGATGGCGATCGCTCATTGCTTGTAACTGCTGCTCAAAGTCATTAAACAAGATTTCATACTGCTGGCGTTCGGTTAGTTGCTTCAAGGTAATAATTTCTTGCTTAATCGCGTCCAACTGTGCCAAAGTACGGCTTTCCTCGAAAGCAACTTCATCTCGTCCCGGAATTGGCGGCACCCAGCCCTCAATCACACTGCAACTATTCAAAAGACCAGAAAAAGCTTTTAGTACCCGTTGTTCGCCATTAGGCAGTTCAACCAATAGGATTCCATACATCTTCCCTTCACGAGAATAACAGTCATTGTTGGCAAGATGTTGCATTAGTCCGTGGGCGATCGCTTCGGACATTGAAGTGCGGGGTAATTTTAGGCAATCGCCACTTTGCGGACAACGCCCTTCGTACCAATAGTTACAAGATGAGTCAGCGATCGCAAAATCGCAGTCGATGAAATCTGAAAGTGCGTGCAGAACTACCATACAAAGTATGATTGCAAATCTAGCCGATCCTCTTAATATATATAGCGTTTATGGCATTGTGGGGAAAAGGGTAAGGGGTAAAGGGTAAAGGTATGGAATTTTCCCTTCCCTTTTAACCTTTCCCCAATCGGAAAGCAAAAATTACAAATGCCAAAAGTCTATTGTGTTGAGTGCTTTTGGCAATTTGGCATCCAAAGTTTTTCTGTTGCAGTTTTAATTTATATATCAACAGGGTTACAGGGACATTGAGAAAATTCTACAAGGGATCGATTCCCGTCTCAAAATCCCACCCAATGGCCAGTTGTTGACGTTCGCGCTCTCCCAACCACCTTAAGGTGTATGCAGCGCCAGCGCCACCGCTTCATTACAACTGGCTAGAAATCAAACAGAAAATATATAGTACTAATGCACTGACACAGATATAAGTCGAAATATGTCAGACTGCAAAATCTATCTAAATTAACGTGAGTTCGACAGGCCTCTCCCGGACAGCCTCCCTCTCCTTTAAGGATAACGAGTAAGGAGGGTTTTTGCTCCCCTCTCCTGGTAGGAGAGGGGCGGGGGGAGAGGTCAAAATAGCACCCGTCGAACTCACATTAAATTAACTTGTTGTATTGTTTGTAACAATATATTAAAATTACATTAAAAAAGTTTGACCGCGCAGAGGGTGTGTCCTGCGATCGCGAAGGTGTCATCAGCATCTTCTTTTGATACAACTTATGAAAATTTTGTTGGTAGAGGATGACGTATTACTGAGTACAGCACTTTTCGAGTTGTTGAGTGCAAATCATTATACTATCGACATTGCAAGCAATGGACAAGCTGGATTAGAACTAGCGCTATCTACTGAATATGAGTTGATTTTGCTAGACTGGCTAATTCCAAAACTGGATGGGATTACCTTGTGTCGGCAACTGCGAAAGCAAGGCTACCATAAATCTATTCTGTTATTAACAGGGAAAAATTCTAATGCAGATATTGTGGCGGGGTTAGATGCCGGAGCAGATGATTACGTCATCAAACCCTTCGACCCAGAAGCATTACTAGCCAGAATTCGCTCTTTATTACGACGCAATGGGGCGATCTCATCATCTATTTTAACCTGGGGAAATCTCTCTTTAGATCCAAGTGCCGGCAGAGTAACTTGTAATGAGCAGGAAATTCTCCTCACAGCCACAGAATACAAACTGCTGGAGTTGTTTTTGCAAAACCCAGACCGGATCTTTAGTCGGGCAGTGATTCTAGATCGGCTTTGGGGATTTGGGGATGCACCGACTGAAAATGCAGTTACGACTCATATTAAAGACTTGCGCAAGAAACTGAAAACAGCAGGTATAGCAGAAGAACTTCTAGAAACGGTATATGGCATGGGCTATCGGATCAAGCCTGTACCTAATCGCCCCATGTCTATTGGGGAAAATAATCAACATGGAAAGAAGAAACCCAGCCCCAAAGATATGACTTCTGTAAATCGGGTGTTGGAGCGATTTCGTAATTCCTTTGTTGGACAGGTTGCAGTGCTAGAGCAAGCAAAAACTGCACTCTTGGCAGGAAATTTAAATGAAGATTTACAGCAGAATGCGTTGCGTGAAGCTCATAAGCTAGCAGGTTCAATGGGATCGTTCGGTTATCCAGAGGGTTCTCGGCTCGGACGGAAAATAGAACATTTGCTGCTTGAAGATTCCTTGCTATCTCCAGAGCAAATCTCTAATTTCTCGCAACTGGTAACAGCATTACAGCAAGAGTTAACCAAGCCTGCTCTCACTTCCACTGCTCCAAATGTTCCGATGAAGCAAACTCATCGGCTGTTAGTAATTGATAATGATCCTATGCTGACAAAGCAGTTGCAAGCAGAAGCCGATTCATGGGGAATCAGGATGAAGGTTGCACCAAACTTAGCAACCGCCCGATCGCTTTTTTCCTTAAAAACTCCTGACGCAGTTTTACTGGATTTGAGTTTTACAACATCAGAGGAAGACGGATTAATATTATTGAGCGAGATAGTAGAGCGATCGCCAAATATCCCAGTAATTGTTTTTACCGGACGAGATAGCCTAGCAGATCGACTGAAAGTATCGCGTTTAGGAGCTAGACAATTTTTGCACAAACCGGCGACAACCGAGGAGATTTTTCAGGCGATCGCTCGTGTCTTATCTCAACCTCAAACTTCCGAAGCCAAAGTTTTAATCGTAGACGACGATCCTGTAATGCTAGCTGGATTATCGGCGTTGTTAACTCCTTGGGGACTGGAAGTAATCACCCTCTCCCAATCACAACAATTTTGGAAAGTCCTGATTGCAACATCTCCTGATTTGGTGGTGCTAGATTTAGAAATGCCGATAGTCAACGGATTAGAGTTGTGCAAGGTCGTGCGCCAGGATGCCCAGTGGGGAGATTTACCGATTTTAGTAGTTACAGCCCATACGGAAGCAGAATTTCTTCAGCAAGCTTTTGCTGCCGGAGCCGATGATTTTATCAGCAAGCCAGTACTAGGGCCAGAACTTGTGACACGGGTACTGAGCCGCATTCAAAGAACTCGTTGGCGCTCTCAGCCAGGGAGAAGTAAAGCATGATCGGAAATTATCAGCGATTATTGAACTACGGTGTGGCTATTGGTTCAACTGCGATCGCCCTGCTGCTGTCACTCTGGTTAGAACCGCTTATTTCCCGAACCATTGGTGCTTTTTTCTATATAGCTATTATCGTCAGTACTTCGTATGGTGGCTTTCGACCAGGAATTGTTACAGTTGTCCTTTCCACACTAGCAATTGATTATTACTTGATTCCCCCTCGATATCAACTGGGGATTAATCAACCAGGAGATATATTACGGCTAGGTTTTTTCCTCCTAGTTGCCTCGATCGTTAACCTGGTGACAGGCAATCTTCAGTACAGCAGACGGAAGATTCAACAACTCAATCAACAATTGTCTCAAGAAAACGCCGAGCAACTGCGGATAGCTCTTGACGAACGCAAACAAGCACAAGAAACGTTGCAACATCAATTTGAGCAACAGCGCTTAGTAATGGAGATCAGCCAGCGTATCCGGCGATCGCTCAATTTACAAGATATCTTACAAACTACTGTCGATGAAGTGCGGCAATTTCTGGAGTGCGATCGCGTCACTATCTTCCAATTTTATCCAGGTTGGGGAGGAACGATTGTGATTGAGTCTGTTGCACCGGACTGCATGGCTCTTTTACCACTCCAGATTTATGACGCTTGCATTGGTGAAGAGAACGTCGAACCCTTTAAACAAGGCTTAGTCACTGCCAAAACTGATATTTATACTGCTGGAATTAGTCCCTGTCACGTTGAATTTTTGGAAAGTCTCCAAGTGAGGGCAAATCTGGTCGTTCCTGTTTCCGTAGGAGATGAATTGTGGGGATTATTAGCTGCTCATCAATGTAAGGCTCCTCGTGAGTGGCAATCAAGAGAAATTTCTCTGTTGCGGCAGTTGGGAGCGCAGGTAAGCATTGCTATCCAGCAAGCAGCTTTGGTCAAACAGTTACAGACAGAACTAACAGAGCGCAAACAGGCAGAAATTGACCTACAACAACTGAATACCGAACTTGAGCAACGGGTGCAAGAACGCACTGCCCAACTGACAGAGACGAACGATCGCCTGCGAAAAACAGTTATAGAGCAGCAACAAACCCAACTCACACTTTTAGAACAGACGCAAATGCTGGAGCTTCAGGCTGTAATCACCCGAAATATGGGGGAAGGCATTTGCTTAGTAAGAATTGATAATGCAATCATTGTCTATGCCAATCCGAAATTTGAGCAGATGTTTGGCTATGACTCTGGCGAACTCAACGGTCAACACGTTTCGATTGCGAATTGTGTCACCAAATCAGTAACTACTAAAAATGTAAATCAAGCCACTTTGTCTGCCGTTTTACAAAATACTGAAGCCACCTACGAAGTCCAGAATCTTAAAAAAGATAGTACGCCATTTTGGTGTAGTGTGACGGCTTCGGTATTCAGACATCCCGACTACGGCGACGTTCTGGTTGCAGTTCACCAAGATATCACCGAACGCAAACGCATCGAAGATGCTTTACGCCACAGCGAAGAAAAATTTCGTCAGCTGGCAGAAAACATCCAAGCAGTATTTTGGATGACCGATATTCAAAATCAGCAAATTCTATATGTGAGCAATGCATACCAAACCATCTGGCAAAAAAATTGTGAGGACTTGTATCGCGACTATTCAAATTGGTTAGATGCAATTCACCCAGAAGATCGGCAGCGTGTCGAAATTGAACTCATTGAACAGATGAAAGCAGGGCAATACGATAAAAAATATCGCATTATCCGCCCTGATGGTTCAATCCGTTGGATTCGCGATCGCGCATTTCCGATCAAAAATGAATTGGGCGAGGTAGTTCGGATTGCTGGGATTGCCGAAGATATCACTGAACTAGAGCAGATTAATTCGATCAAAAGTGAGTTTATTGGCATCGTTAGTCACGAACTCCGCACTCCCTTAACTGCAATTCGCGCAGCATTAGGTTTACTACAAACTGGTATCTACGACAAAAAACCAGATAAATTTAAGCGGATGATTGAGATTGCAGCCATCGACAGCGATCGCTTAGTGCGTCTTGTCAACGATATTCTCGATTTGGAACGCTTAGAATCGGATCGAGCTGTCTTAGAAAAAACCATCTGCAATGCAGCTGATTTAATTCAACAAGCAGTAGCCGTAGTGCAAGCGATCGCCAATCAGCAAAATATTACTTTTAAGATCCACCCTACCAATGCTCAAGTTTGGGCGGCGGCTGATGCTATCGTGCAAACACTCACCAATTTGTTAGGTAATGCGATTAAATTCTCCCCTGCCGATTCTACTATTACCCTCAGTGTCCAACAGCAAACAGACCGCGTACTATTCCAAATAACGGATCGAGGCCGAGGTATTCCAGCAGATAAGTTAGAAGCAATCTTTGGAAGATTTCAGCAAGTAGATGCCTCTGATTCTCGCACCAAAGGCGGCACAGGCTTGGGATTGGCAATCTGTCGTAGTATTATCGATCGGCACGGTGGGCAAATCTGGGCTGAAAGTACTCTTGGTGTTGGCAGCACGTTTTTCTTCACTCTGCCATTGCCAGGGAATTAGGCAGGGGAGCAGGGGGCAGAGGGCAGGGGGCAGAGGGCAGGGGGCAGGGGGCAGGGGGTAGGGGAGAATAACTAATGACCAATGACAAATGACAAATGACAAATGACAAATGACCAATGACAAAAAAATTGTTAATTGTAGATGATGAAGAACGAATCCGCGAATTAGTGCAAGCTTGTTTAGAAGACTTAGGAGGATGGGACACCCTGACAGCTGCATCAGGGTCAGAAGGATTAAAAATTGCCCAGATGGAACTTATTGATGCCATTCTACTTGATGTTTCTATGCCTGACATGGACGGCTTTGCAGTCTACGAAAAACTTCAGGCAAATTCAGAAACCGAAGCTATACCAGTGATTTTGTTAACAGCGAAAGTTCAAGGGAGCGATCGCGCCCGTTTCGCCCAGATGGGAATTGCTGGGATTATCACCAAACCTTTTGAACCCACCTCTATTTGCAACGAAGTTAGTGAGATTCTGGGGTGGGACGATTAATAATTAAGTTTGGTAACGAAATCTATATCTTTATTAGTTTTTTATTTTTGTAATGTATTTTTTTGGTTACAGATAAAAACCTTTTATAGCACAAGTCTTGGTGGTTAGGACATCAACAGACGATAAAACTTAGACACAAAAAGGCTTTTCACCCAGTCCCCAGTCCCCAGCCCCCAGTCCCCAGTCCCCAGTCCCTTGCTATATCTGTAACTAAGAAAGGTATATGAAATCAAATGAATATGCTAAAGGAGGTAAATATAATCGGCAAAACTATATTGCTCATTGATGATGAACTGCATGTCCGTGAGATAGTAAAATTTTGCCTCCAAGATTTAGCTGGTTGGAATGTGGTGACAGCAGATTCTCCATTAGAAGGATTGCAGAATGCAGTACACTATACTCCTGATGCGATTGTATTAGATATCTCAATCCGCGATTTGGCTAGTTTTGAGTTTATGAATAAACTAAGAAATCATCCAGAAACTCAAGCTATTCCTGTAGTGTTGCTCAGTGCGAAAGCGCGATGGTTGGATTCGCAAATTTTGCGACAGTATCAAGTTGCAGGTGTAATTCTCAAACCCTTTAATCCAGTTACCCTCCCGTCTCAAGTTGCTCAATTGCTGGGTTGGGATTTTACTTGACTAAAAGATTAAACAAGAATGGGTAAAACATCCGTAAGAATTCAGAATCCAGAATCCAGAAGTCAGAATTAAGAAGACTTTGATATTTAAACTTAATAAGTTTAATAAAATCAAGAAGTTATTACCAATAATAGCAATCTTAAATTATTAGTAAAAAATAAAATCGCTGAAACACTTATAGATACTTTTTTTCTGCCTATATATTTTCTCACGTTTCAATTTGGATTGCTACAGCGGATTTCAAGAAAAGTGAAGTACGCAACGATTCGTCTCAAAGCCAGGTATAAAGCCTGTTTTACTTCTGAATTCTGCTGTATATCAAGTTTAAGCTTAAATTTAACTTAACGTTTTAGATAATTTGGAATAAAATTAAATACCAGAGAAAAATCTTACATCTACCTAAGTGCATATACATAGATTATTACTATGCTGTTCAATCGTCTATCGGGTTCTGAAATTGATTTAAAGCAAATCCTCGATCGAATTAGGATGCTGGCCGATCAAATTCATCAGTCACTTGAAATGAGTGAAATTCTCAAGATTATTGTCAGCGAAGTTAGAACAACATTAGAAAGCGATCGCGCCATTATCTATCGTTTTTTGCCGGATGGAGATGGAGTCATCGTAGAAGAGTCTGTAAGTAATGGATGGAAACCGATTCTAGGGCAATTAATTTACGATCGTTGCTTCAATGCGATATGGGTAGAGCGATATCGAGATGGAAGCGTTAGTGTCATTGAAGACATTCATACTACAAACCTTGACCCTTGTTACAAAAAACTATTAACAGACTTGCAGATTCGAGCTAATTTAGTAGTACCAATTTTAGTAAACAATCAAGAACTTGATGGAGTTTCTAGTACATATCCTCATTTATGGGGCTTAGTAATTGCTCACCAGTGCAGTGGTTCGCGTCAATGGAGTTCTTTAGAAATTGAGTATTTCCAACTGATAGCCGCAGAACTAGGAATCGCTCTTGGGGAAGCAGAACGCCATCGGCAAAAGGCTACATCCTGCGAAAAACTAACGCTGCAACTGAATCAAAACCTGAAAAATTTGACAGTTCAGCCAAGGTTGAAATCAATCAAAAAAACTCTGTATCAGAATTTTAGAGGTTCCATTATCACAAGAACAGCATTGCCAAAGAATATATCAGTTACAGACTTGATTGCATTTGACCGATTACAAACTCCAGTTTGGATTTATGATATTCAAAACTTGCAGATGTGGTGGGCGAATCAATCTGCTGTGCATATTTGGAATGCTCAAAGTCGAGAAGAATTGCTCAGTCGCAACTTCAGTGATGTTTCCCAGTCTACTCACACTCGAATGCAAAGCTATTTGCAAGAATTTCAGCAAGGGAAAACCATCACTGAAAACTGGACATTTTACCCAGAAGGAAAACCTGTTTCTCTGCGCTGCATCTTTTCTGGAATTCAAATTGAAGAAGGACGAATGGCGATGCTGGTTGAAGGATCGACAGAAATTATCAATCAGATCGATCGAGAAACACTCAGATCGATTGAAGCCCTACGTCACACCACAGTCATGATCTCGCTTTACACGATCGATGGTGTACCTTTGATGCAAAATCCGGCAGCCCTTCGCTGTTATCGGGATACCCTGTACCCTAACTCGTCAGTTGAGAATATTTTCCTGAGTCACTTTGTTGACAAGAGTGTTGGACAACAAGCTATGAAAGCGATTAATTGCGGTGAGGCGTTCAGCATAGAGGCTCAGGTGTTTACTACTGAGGGAATTCAGTGGCATGGGATCGATATACGATGCACCCGCGATCCAGTAACGGGTAACTCCATCATCCTCGTCAACGAAAACAATATTACCAAGCAACAAGCTGCACTACAAGAACACCAGCGTACAGAATCAGAATTGCGCTGGCGGGAAGCTTTGCTGCGTTCTATGACTGAAACTTCTTTGCTGGGATTTTTTGTTGTTGACAATCGTACCGATGAAATCCTCTATTTCAATCACCACTTCTGTAAAATTTGGGGCATCGAACATCTAGAAGACCAAATGCGTTTGGGTGCTTTAAAAAATAATGACATCATTCCTAATTGTATATCTTCAATTGTCGATGCATCGGCATTTGTCAAATCTTATAAACCGTTGCAATCTGAAGAAAATCGTTGCACGATTGAGGATGAAATTTTATTTGTCGATGGGCGAACGATTCGCCGCTTTTCTAGTCAAATTCGAGATACTCAGGATCGATACTTTGGGCGGTTATACATTTTTGAAGATATCACCTCACGTAAACAAATTGAAGCCGCACTCAAAAACAGTGAAGAAAGATGGCAGTATGCCTTGGAAGGAAATGGTGACGGAGTTTGGGATTTGAATGCTGAAACTAACGAAGTCTTTTTTTCCCGACGATGGAAAGAAATGTTAGGGTTTGCAGAGCATGAAATTGGAACTACCCTCAGTGAATGGGAACAGCGGGTTCACCCCGATGATAAAGCGAGGGTTTACGAGGAGATTAGCAAGCATTTATCCAGTGAAACCCAACAATATGTCAGTGAATATCGGATTAAATGCAAGGATGGAACTTACAAATGGATTTTAGATCGCGGTCAAGTTTCGAGTCGCGCTAAGAATGGTTTTCCCCTACGGATGCTAGGAACTCATACTGATATTACTGAACGCAAGCGTATGGAAGAAGCGCTGCGAGAAAGCGAACAACGCTATCGTTCCGTAATTACAGCGATGGCAGAAGGTATTGTCCTACAGCAATCCAATGGACGCATTACCACCTGTAATGACAGTGCCGAAAGAATTTTAGGGTTAACAGCCGATCAAATGATGGGGCGAACTTCCATCGCTTTGCAGTGGCGAGCGATTCATGAAGATGGCACTTCTTTTCCAGGCGAAACTCACCCCGCCATTGTCACCTTACGCACTGGAAAACCTCAATTTCATGTGATTATGGGAGTTCATAAACCTGATGGCAGCTTGACTTGGATTTCAATCAATTCTCAGCCACTGTTTGAATCCGATGACTCAAAACCATCTGCGGTGGTGACATCATTTACAGATATCACAGACCGCAAACAGGCACAAATTGCCCTGCAACAGCAAACAGAACGGGAACGCATGGTTTATGCGATCGCTCAACATATCCGTAGGTCTTTGGACTTGGATGAAATCTTAAACACAACTGTTGCTGAAGTTCGACATTTTCTGCAAACCGATCGCGTCATCATCTATCGCTTTAACCGTGATTGGAGTGGTGTGATTGTCACGGAGTCTATAGCAGCAGGTTGGCAATCGATTTTGAATATGGAAATTACAGACAGCTATTTTGTCAATATACAGGAACAGTCTTATCCAGAAAGTACGCTCAGAGTTACTCCAGACATCTACAGCGCCGGATTTGCCCCTTGTCATGTAGAGTTATTGGAAAAGTTGCAAGTCAGAGCCAAGCTAGTTGTACCAATTTTACAGGGCGATCGCCTTTGGGGTCTTTTGGTTGCTCATCATTGCAGCGCCCCGCGTCAGTGGCAACCTTGGGCAAGCGAACTGCTTCAGCAATTGGCAACACAGGTAGCGATCGCTATTCAGCAATCAGAACTTTATCAACAATTGCAGCGTGCCAACCAGCAGCTTGAAAATATGGTAATGGTGGATGAATTAACTCAAATCGCCAATCGCCGATGTTTTGATCTTAAGCTTAATTCTATCTGGCAATATCTTTTACGAGAACAAGGTTTTATCTCACTACTTTTATGTGACATTGATTATTTTAAACAATATAACGATACTTATGGTCATACGGCGGGAGATGATTGTTTGCGCTTTATTGCCCAAGCTTTCAAAAAAAGTGTCAAACGTTCTAGAGATTTAGCTGCTCGTTATGGTGGAGAAGAGTTTGTTGTCATCTTGCCTAACACTGCTAGTAATGGGGCTGTTCACGTTGCCCAAGAAATTCATAAAGCTATCCAACAGCTAAATATTCCCCACGCGGCATCGCCTGTGATGCACCACGTCACTTTGAGTATCGGAATTGCCACAGTGATTCCGACACCCAATATGGCTCCTTTAGATTTGATTGAGGCAGCAGATCAAGCCCTTTATCAAGCCAAAGCAAACGGGCGTAATCGTTCTTGTATAAATATACTGTCTTAAAGGGTGAGCGATACCTGTGCTTCTTGCGATTCTACGCTAATCAAGTAATTGTTAATATTTTCTAAAGTTTTTTAACTACGTCATTTCTTTATTAGTTCTTTATTTTCTATTTATAAATTAAAGCTGTTGGTAGTTAAGCCAAGAGCAAACTACTTATTTTTGTTTAACTTTTTTAATAAAACAACAATTTTATGACAAACTGCCCTTGCTGTTCCAACCAAATGCTTCGTCACATTCGTTTACAAGAAACCTACTGGTTCTGCCGCCACTGCTGGCAAGAGATGCCTAACCTGAGTTTAGATAAAAGTACTTTAAATTTGACTAGAAAAAACACATTATTAGCCAAAGAACCAATTTCAGTCAACCACAAATTTTTGAAAATGAACGTCATAACAGAGCTTTGTGCCTGAGTGAATCAGGAAGCAAATACCAAACAAACTACGCTATTGCTTTTAGAGGATGTTTGAAAAGTTTCATTTCCAATACTTTTCAAACATCCTCTTTAATAGCTTTTAATGATTATCTTGTATCGCTTAGTCATCTGCTTTCATCACTAAACCAGATGGAATTCTAACCACTCGAATCACGCGAATATTAAATGACTCTTAAACCGTGTAATCAAGTACTCTTGCATCTTAGTTAAGTCTGATATGTTCTTGGGAACAGCTTGATTGTTGTCAGGTAGATTGATGAGTCGAATTAATGGATTTGTCGGGCGACGTAATTTCTTGAAATTCGCCAGTGTTGTAGGTATTGCAGCTACTACTTTTGGTGATAGCTTTTGGAATACAGAGCAAACTGCTGTTGCTGATATTCACCCAGTTAACCCTAATTCAATCAGTCCAAATGAAGCCATCAAACGCTTGCTTGATGGTAATCAAAGATTTATCCATCAAAAACGCCAATATCCCGATCAATCACTAGAACACCTACGATTAGTTGCGAAAGCTCAGTATCCCTTTGCCGCCATATTGGGCTGTGCAGATTCTAGAGTACCTGCGGAAATTGTTTTCGATCGAGGACTTGGAGATTTATTTGTCGTGCGAGTTGCTGGTAATGTTGTCAGTGACACGGTTATAGGTAGTCTGGAATATGCTACAGCAGTATTGGGTTCGCAGTTGATTATGGTTTTGGGTCATAGAAGATGTGGTGCAGTAGCAGAAGCAATCAAAAACGAACCACTTCCGGGCAGAATTGGTTTGATTATTGAAGGTATCAAACCATCTGTAGAAAAGGTAAAGCTCAGAACTGGCGATAATATGCAAGATGCAGTTATAGCCAACATTCAATATCAAACTGAAAAATTGCAAGAAAGCTCAACTATTTTAGCTAAATTGCTTCGTGAAGGTAAACTAAAAATTGTTGGTGCTTGTTACGATATTGATACTGGTAAAGTCAACATTCTTACTTGAATATGTCACACATTTCCAGTATAAAATTCTTACACTATATTATTGTATTGCAATTCATTAAAATCCTTATATATAAAATAAAGACTGTTTTGCTCCTACCTCTTACATATCTCTCAGCAGATAGCTTGCTTGTTAAGCTTATCCGTGGTTGGATTAAAGATACGGTATATACATCAATTTATCGTAGTTTCTGACTACTCAATTACCTGAATTAACTTGTCAGCCATAAAATAAATATAAAACTTTCCATGCCTATCCAAACTATTGGTATTTTAAGTCCGGGTGATATGGGACAGGCGATCGCAGCTGTTCTCAATCAACATGGATTGAAAACTATTGCAGCCCTAGACGATCGCAGTGAACGAACTCGGCAATTAGCAGCCGCAGCCAACATCCAAGATGTGGGTTCCGTCAGACAACTAGTAATTGAATCTGATGTGGTGCTGTCAGTTCTAGTCCCGGCAGCGGCTACCCAAGCGGCGAAGCAAGTAGCTGAGGCGATCGCCAATGTTGGTAAACCCATTCTCTACGTTGATTGTAATGCGATCGCACCCCAAAAAGTCATAAATATCGGACACTTGATTGAATCAGTTGGGGGAACATTTGTAGATGCATCAATTATTGGCCCACCACCGCGAGTTCCCAATCGCACCCGCATTTACACTTCTGGAAAACAGGCAAATCAACTCCAACAACTGCGCGATCGCGGCTTGGATGTACGGGTAATTGGTGATGAAATTGGTCAGGCTTCCGGGTTGAAAATGTCCTACGCAGCACTAACAAAGGGACTTACAGCAATTGGCACAGAATTACTAATTGCAGCCCATCGTTTAGGTTTAGATAAGGAACTATGGGATGAAGTATCTAATAGTCAACAAGAACTTGCTAGTATTTTGACGCGTTCCATTCCAACGATGACACCGAAAGCACATCGTTGGGTAGGAGAGATGGAAGAGATTGCAGAAACCTTTAAAGACTTAGGTCTGACAGAGCAGATTTTTTACGGAGCAGCTGACGTTTACCGTTTGGTGAAAGAAACCTCTTTGGGTAAAGAAACACCAGAAAAGTCTAATCGCGATCGCCCGTTGGATGAAATCATTACAATCCTTTCTTATGAAGCAAGTGACACTTAATCGTAAAAACTGAGAATCTATGACTCAAGAGCAATGGACTGCGATCGCGATCGTCACGGCTGACCAATAGCCAATATATAGCAAGGGACTGGGGACTAGGGACTGGGGACTGGGTGAAAAGTCTTTTTGTGTCTAAGTTTCATCAACAGATGATGTCCTAACCACCAAGGCTTCTGCTATACCTGCCTTGAAAATAGTGTTGGCGATGTTTGAGTCGATCTACACTAACGCCAACTCATGAAAATTCAAAAAAAACTTAAAGCTTGTAAAAAATAAACCCAGCAGGGACTATATAACAAGTCTCCCTGCCAGGAAGGTATAGTATATTCTGGCCATGTTTGATTAGATTAGCGCTTATTTATATAGCACAAGTCTTGGTGGTTAGGACATCAACAGACGATAAAACTTAGACACAAAAAGGCTTTTCACCCAGTCCCCAGTCCCCAGTCCCCAGTCCCTTGCTATAAAAAATAATTGCGTATCCTTAAATACAGTAACTAAATACTTCGTAAAACACAGTTAAGAAAAGTTACTAAATAGGTTAATTTCCAATTAAAATCCAACACACTTGAGTTAAGAGTTCTTCACTCTAGCTGAGTTGGTAAGACTTTAAATATTTAGTGAAATTAAATATGCGTTATCCAGAACCCTAGTAGAGACGTAGTAACCCAAGTTGCTAGTTATGCTTGCAGGTGTTCAGGTGGCATTGCATAAGCAATAAAATCCCCTCCAGAGGAAAAATTAGGAGGGGTAATGTTAAACGAAATAATTACAATTTATGCTATCACTGATGACCTATTG
>NZ_JAVRBQ020000016.1:0-51629 GCF_034531215.2 Nostoc sp. ChiSLP03a | reverse complement strand
TTACACTTGCACATACCCAAACGTTATATTTTTCTCCAAAATACTCGCAGTATTCTGATAAAGTTGCGTCTGGATGGCTTTTAACCATTTCGGCTAATTCGCTACCGTACTCATCCAATTTACCCTTTATTGTCCCACCTTACTTTTTAGGTTCTAGATGACCTTCGGTTTTCTGTAACTGGAGGAGCTTTTGTACATAGCTTTTTGCTACACCAAATTGAACAGCAACTTTTCTGATTGACGTGCCACCTCCTTCGTATGCATTTACTATTTTCTTTCGTAGGTCAACTGAGTAAGGTTTCATTGTAATTCTTGATGCACTAATATTTAGTGTGCCTCATTAACCTCAAATCTGCTGTATGTATTGGACTTAACAGATAAGCGCTATAGTCAAATTTGGACTAACATAACTGAGTGTTCGCTCGCTTGCCTTGTCAAAGACTCATGACTAAAGTAACATCTCAAGAAATTGCACAGTTTCGCTCTCAATTGGCAGACGATCCTAGCGATATGGAAGCGCTGGATTTAATTGAAGACTGTGATGGAGATTTGGAAGATGCAGCGATGACGCTAGCTATCCGAGCAGGACAACAACCAGAAAGAGCAAATTCCGAGTGGTTAGATGCCTTGGCTAGAAAATGGCGTGTGGTCGTTTGCGAACCAGAATATCGAGAAGATTTGCTTAATACTTCTCTTGTGAAGATGATGGAACATCTAAAAACAACGCCAACATTTCCTAAGATTTTGGCAACGCCAGTTTTGCTATATGTCCTCAAGCAAGGCGTAAACAATTTTTGTGAGCCACTAGATTTGCTAAAATAATCGTCCCATATTTTAATCGTGAGATTAAAATCGCGGCTACGCAAACATAGATGCAAAGCGGCTTCAAAGCCCTTAATCTAACCTTAGTCCGTGCAGACAGACTAGCCTGTAGGAAGACTTTCACTGCATTTGTGTAGTCCTTCTAGTGCTTTGGTGCAAGATGTGAGCCTCCTAACTTCTGATGTAAGTCTTAGAGTAATTCAGGTGTATGACTTCTAGTCATGCGAGGTTCAATCCACCAGGACTGATACGCTGTTAATTAAGGCAAAACTTCTATTAGACAAATTGTAAAATCAATGAATTATCTTGTTGCCGTATTACCAGACCGCATTCAAGCCGAAGCTGCTTACTTAGCTTTAGAAAAAGAAGGCATTAATAGCACTATTTTGGGAAGGGGGTATAAAACGGCTGACGAGTTTGGCTTAATTGACCCCCAAGATCAAGCTAAAAAGCAAGCAAAACAGATGGCAACCTGGCTGATACCATTTGGCTTTTTTGCAGGTTTTACATTCAGCCTGATTACTGGTTTAGATACATTTGCTTGGGCGGGTGAAGTTGGCAATCACATTGTTGGCGGACTGCTGGGTGCTGCTAGTGGTGCAATGGGTGGTGTCTTTGTCGGTGGCGGAGTCGGTTTACTTGTAGGTGGTGGTGATGCTTTACCTTATCGCAACCGCTTAGATGCAGGTAAATATTTAGTCGTCGTTCAAGGTTCTGAAACTCTGACTCGCCAAGCAACCAAAATATTACGTCAATTCGATCCAGAAAATATGCAAGGTTATGCCGATACAAATACTGTGTATTGAATAAATCATAGTTTACAGATCGCGGCACAGCGGCTTGAGTTAGTTTCCTGTTCTTTGGAGATAGCGTCAGCCGCTGCGATCGCCAACAAATCTCAAGTAGAAAGGCTAACCTAATCTGGACAGAAACTGTAGAAATGGGAATTAAAGCTAGAATCAAGATAGTTATAGCAAATTAATTCTCAATTAATAACTGATAATTTTTAAGAATGTTGCCACGAGAAGAACTTTTAAAAGGTGTTGAAAATCGAGATAGTGTAGCTCGTGCAATCGATCAAGCAGAGCAAGCGATCAAAACTTGGGAAGTGGTTTTGACAGATTTTCTATCTCCCCCAGAATTGGCAGAAATTCAAAGGGTGTTTAACCGATTAACAGAAGTGCAATTGGTGGCGTGGGGCGGATATCCGCAAGCTGAACGCCAAAGAATAGCGATCGCTCGTTCGGAACTTCCCTTAGATCGATCTCAAGTCAGCCTTGTAGCTGTAGAAATTGCCGGAAATTTCCTATTTGATACCGCCTCTCACCGCGACTTTTTAGGCGCAATGTTAGGGACGGGAATTGTTCGTGAAAAGACGGGAGATGTGATTGTCTTAGGAGAACGAGGGGCGCAGGCAATTGTTACACCAGAGTTGGTAGAATTTTTGTCAATGAGCCTGAAACAGGTGCGATCGGTTCCTGTGAAAACTCAGCAGATTGAGCTAACAGAATTAAAGGTTCGGGAACCCAAGAAAAAAGAATTAACTACTGTGGAGGCTTCTTTAAGATTAGATGCGATCGCATCTGCTGGTTTTGGTATGTCCCGCAGCAAAATGGTTGATTTCATTGATGCTGGTGATGTCCGCGTCAATTGGAAGGAAGTTACTCAAGCTAGTTCTCAAGTCAAATCAGGCGACTTAATCGCCATTCGCTCTAAAGGGCGTTTAGAGGTTGGAGAAATAGCCGTTACCAAAAAAGAGCGTTACCGAGTTCAATTAACAAGATATATGTAATAAGTTAGGAGTGAAAAGTTAGGAGTGAGGAGTTTTAAATACATCAGTTTATTTAACTTCAAACTCTTGTACAGACGCGATTCATCGCGTCTCTGAACTTCAAACTCTTGTACAGACGCGATTCATTAAGTATCTACTCCTAATAGATACTTAATACTTAGGCTTTAAAGCGTTTCGCTAACATATTCAGTAGAAGTTTGCGCGGTACAAGCCGAGATAATTTGCTTCTAATTTGAGTAGTACTATCAGAGCTAATAACAGTTGGATAGCCTTTTTCTAAAGCCTCTAAAGATTCCCAAACCACTTTTTCGCAAGAATAAACTTTATCTGTACTGCCAGCCAGCGCTGGAGGAAAATTAGCTTCTGCAAAAAAGTTTGTTTCTATTGGCCCTGGACAAGTGACTAAAATACGCACACCATACTGATAATTTTCTGCCCATAATGCTTCACTAAAGCTGAGAATAAAAGCTTTACTAGCAGCATAAACAGAAAGGTATGGTATTGGTTGAAATGCGGTAATCGAAGATACGTTAATAATACTTCCAGAACGACGTTGCCGCATCAAGGGTAAAAATTTGTGGGTTAAATCTACCAATGCCAAAATGTTTAATTGTACGATTTTGACTTGTTTTTCTCCATCTCCTTCAGCAAAATCGCCATAGTAACCAAAACCAGCATTGTTGATTAATAAGTCAATGGTTAATCCCTTTGATTTGGTGGCATCAAATACACTAGCTGCTGCATTAGGTTCTGTGAGGTCTTTTACTATAACATCTATTTGAACGTTGTGTTGTTCTTGTAGTTGTTTAGCTAATTGGTTTAGTTTCTCTTCAGAACGAGCAACGAGTACAAGATTTGTCTTGCGTGCAGCTAGTTCTTGAGCAAAGGCTTTACCAATACCACTAGAAGCACCAGTAATTAAAGCAGTTGACATTCTACATATTCAGATAGTTTTTAAGCACTTATAAATCTTAGCTATGTTGACTATAAGTTTTAACTACCCAAAGTGATATATCCAAAAGGGTAAAAGCAACACTTAGTGACTTTTAGAAACTAAATTAATTCTCCAAATATACCGAGATGGGAGATTCTTAAATCTTCTTCATCTGTATATTGAATAGAGGAGTCGATTTTTTCTGGTAATTCTGCGTTCTGGCGCGACCATTCAAATACAAATTTAGAGTCCAAATGCTTAAGATTAGAAAATATCTGCTTCCATTGGCTTCGTCGAATTCGATTTCCCCACCTTGATTGTAATTCTCTCGAATAGGCTTCCTGTTGATAAATCAAGAACTCAAATGGTCTTTGTTTTCTATCTCTGTGATCTATTAAATCAATGAGATGAAACATAAATCCATCGTTTGATAGGCTACTTACAACATTTTCTAAAAGCGGCACAACATCATCAATTGGGACATGTTCTAACACAGACTTGGAGAAGATAAAATCTATTTTTTCTTGAATCGGCACTTTTTCAGATAAATTAATTGGAGCAATGTATTCTATGCCCAAGTCTTGTAAGGCTTCTACAGATATTTTTTTTAATGAAAGCAGTTTTTTTAAACGTAAGTCGATAATATCCCGATCATCAAATGTAGATAGACTATCTAAGATACTCCAATCTACAGAATTACATATGGCTTTGAAAATATTGTCCGGTTGTAATAACGGGCAAACATCTGTTGCATAAACCTTTTTTGCTCCAATCAGGTAAAATACTAACGAATGAGTAAGTAACCATCCACTTCCAATTTCAAGACAAACTTTATCACGTAATACATATTTTCCTTTACCAGACTGAAGCAGATAGATAGCAACTTCATTAGCACAAATATCAAGCCTTTTGCCTGTAAGAGCTAGCTTACTGGAATGCGTTCTATTATATATACCTTGATACAGTTCGGACGATCTAACCATCGATTTGATTCGTTCATCAAGGATATTTCTGAGTAGATTTTTCATTTGGCACACCTCTATTACTGAATTTAGTGCGAATAGAATATAACATTATTAACTGTACCAGTAAGATAAATTTTTGTATGAAACATAAGTATTTTTTATCAGACTCTTACATAAAGGCAAAATTTGCCTGCGGTATCTTGCTACATCCCCTAACCCCTTTTCTGAATTTTGGGTAGATCCTCACCCAAGATTGGGATACTCCCTTTAGTATGAGGGCTTTTGATTTATGTAAGAAGTTTATTAAGTACGATGTCATAAATAATCATTTTTATTATGGCGATTCAAATTAAAAATTAATTGTCAATTACCATTTTTCAGACCAATAGATAATTTCTGAAGTGGAACTATTAATAGCAACGCCGTAGCTGTCTCCATGATTCCACTTAAAGCCAGGTCTACCTTTGTCATCTGTATTTAATACTAATATTTCATAAGTAGCTGGAAAAGATTCTGTAGGAGAATCACTAGTATAGAAGAAAGTTGTCGGCACACCGTTAGGTTGGTTTATGTGGTCGTTTGTATCACCACCTATATATTTGTGCTTGGCACTATTTCTATATTGTGAAAGTAATTTTTCTATCTTCTTTGGTGGCTCTTTTAACCTAATTTGAAAAAAACTACTTCCTTGTAAAACTTTGGGAGAGTAAGCAATACGAACGTCTTTAGCATCAAGAGGAATCTCATTAGGAAAATGTTTTACTTGGTCATTTTCAGACGATAGTTGATTACGGATTTCTTTGTAGCGTGATGCATCAGTTATGATTTTAGGCTCGCTAGTACTGCTAAAAGTTGTTCTCAGAAAAAAGCTTCCCCCGACAATACTAAGACTAGCAAGGGCTAATAGAAATTGCGATCGCTTCATCAAGTTGGGTGTATCTAACTTTCATAGTCATATACCCAACTAATAAACTAAATTCGTACTATTGCGGATATCGAATCAGAGATATTAACAGAAACTTTGTGTATTTAGAGGAAAATTGCGATAATTGTAAAATTAATGTGAAGTTAGTCAATGATTACCTAGTCAAATACCGTAGGTAATCCTCATTGAGGCCAGTACTACCGTTTTAGCTAACGAAATCAATTCCACGGCCATCCATTTTTTTTCAATTCTTCCTGATGCACCAATAACTAAAGCGGATATATAAATAGTAGATGCACCTTAATTAAATCACAGCCTTCAGCTTTTAGTTGAGGGCTTTTTTTTATGGCTGATATTTTTTATTCTGAAAACAATAAATTCACTCAAAAGTCTAATTTTCCCGGATATGGCAATAAATAAAGCGGATTAATGAATGGTAGATGCACCCTAAGAATTTACAGCCCTCAGCCAAAAGCTGGAGGCTTTTATTATTTCAATATTGATGGCAGCAAACTGGGAGCTAACCACACTGCATAACCAATAAATCCAAACAGTAAGGTAATTAGGGCAGTAATACCGTAACTGATGCAAATTAATAAACCATCAGATTCGATGGTGGCAACAGTTAAAAGTAAAATACCGATAGTCGGGATAGGATTTGTAAGCGGAATTGGTAATATTAGTAATACTGTTAATAAAGAGATACAAAACCCATTAATTCTCCAAATTAAAGGATTATGAGCTATTTTTGCTAATCGAGGACGAGCGATTTTCTGGAAAACTTTGGTAAGCCGTCCCAAGTTTTGCAAAAGTAACTGGGCGAAGGAACGAGGAAATTTATAGTTAGCGATTCTTTTCGGTAGCCAAGGCGATCGCCTTCCTAAAACCATTTGCACTGACAACAGTAGACAAGCACCACCAAATGGGCCAGTTAATCCCGGTGGCATAGGAAGCAAAAAAGGCAAAACTAATAATGTAATTACCAGACTAAAGCCCCGTTCTGAGGTTTCTGTCAGAATATCGCCTAGAGTCAGCGGTTGTTCAGCTAGGCGTTGCAACAGGGATTTTATATCTTGAGAAAATCTCAGATGCATTTGGCGTGAGTTGATGCGAGTTCCCACTTTGTAGTAGAGGAAGATGAGAGAGAATAACTTCTAAACTTTGCTAATTTTAGATTTTGAATTTAAGGAAAATCTAAAATCTAAAATTGAATGACTCCTAACTCTTGCTTTCTGGGGGTACAAAAACAGCTATAGCTTTAGGTATAACCCGAAAATGAGCAGGTGTGTAGGTAGTAATTTCACCATCTGTATTGATAGGGCGAGGTTTGCGAGTATGTATCTCTATTTCTTGACCTTGATGGGAGCGTACACTTTGCCAATGTATATGTCGCCCTCCTCGCATTGCGGGTAGTAATAATATAACTTGCCACCAGTGTTCAATCTCCAAACTATAAAGGTCTAGCCTTTGATCGTCTATTGTGGCATCGTCAGCTACTGCCATACCACCACCGTAATAGCGGCCGTTACCGACTGCAATTTGAACTGTTTTGACGCGAACCAATTCACCGTTGATTGCAATCTCTGCTGTAAAAGGTCTAGCTTCCAAAAGCACTTGCAATGCAGTGGCAGCATAAGCAAATACTCCCCAGCGGCGCTTAACTTCTTTGGTAAGTCGTTGGGTAATTTTTACACTCAATCCCATACTGGCAACGTTAAAAAAGTGCTTGCCATTCACACAACCCAAGTCGATACGCTGTAAATGTCCATCTCCAATAATTTTGCAAGCTTCGTTGAGGGTATTTGGGATTCCCAAAGTTCTCGCTAGATCGTTGGCAGTTCCCAGAGGCAAGATTCCCAAAGGTAACTGAGTTTCAATTAAAGCATCTACGGCAGCATTTAGAGTACCATCTCCTCCGCCAATAATTACCAAGTCAACTCGATCCTTATGGCGAAGTATAACTTCAGCAAGATGTTTGGAATCTTCTGTAGACTCCTCAATTAAATCAAAGCCTAATGTTTTCAGACTTTGAATCGCTTCCGATAGACCCTTTTGCCCTTGGCGAGCATGACGATTTACTAACAGCAGTGCGCGGGAACTCATGGGTAGTACCTTTTGTTGTTGATATGTCCAATTATCCGCATGTATGTATTCTGTTTGATGTTGACTTTAAAAAAGTGTTTAGGCTGTGATGAAAGTTATTAAAAATTCATTTTCATAACATTTATTATATTGTGACTATTAATTTTTAATTTTTCTTTTTCTTTAGTTTAGCTCTACTAGCCCTCAGTATGTCTATCTTCAGCAAATATAATTATTACTCCTCAGTTAAATGAATTTTAGGTGTTTTTATTTATCAAATAGCGAGTTGTTCAAATATTATTATGCCAAACGCAAGAGATATTTTTAATTAAAATAGATACATTTACAGCAGATTGCAACTTTGTGAGGTACAGATTATTTTAGGACTTACGCAAGTGTCACAAAAAAATCGGATTTGTAGTTTGTAGTAAGGGTTTTAGCCCTTATTTTTAGGACTAAAGTCCTCTCTGTGAGACGCTACGCGTAGCTTGCTTCCCCGGAGAGGTACACTACGAACTGAAAATAATATGCCAGTTGCGTAAGTCCTGTATTTGTAAGGGCACAACAATGTTCATAGGTGTCAACTTAAGCTAAAAGCTTTGTCAAACTCTTGTTTCTAGCCTCTTGGCTGGAAATGCACTTCAATTGGGCTGCTGGCGCGAGTTCGGGAGGCGGAGCCTCTAGAACAGCATTTCCAGTCTGAGACTGGGAACGAGACGAACGCTGTTTATAGCGCTTCTGTGTTGAATCCAATACGGCGCTAGTTGGTTGCTTAACGGCGATAAATCCCTATCTTGATTTGGAATTTTGGTTTTATGACTTTTTCGGGTCGGTGTTGCGACCAATAATTGCTTGAAACACGTCCCCTAGTAAAAAGAAAAATGCCGCAACTAACACTACAAGCATTAAACCTGTAAGGGCCGCAAAGGGAGAGATGATAAACAAGATTAAAAGCGCAAACATCAAAATCTTTAGTAATGTCTTATTCATCTTTTTTCATATTGAATAATATGTGTGTTCTCTACAAATAATCAATGAATTAACAATCTGTCACCTGTCTTCTGTTAGATTTAATCTGTGCGCGCTTACTTTTGTGGTCAAGGCGTTTTCTTTGAGAACTGCGAGTTGGTTTAGTGGGTTTGCGTTTGATTGTCACGACAACTGCGCTTTGAATGAGTTCTTGAAGTCGTTTCAAGGCTGACTCGCGATTGTTCTCTTGGCTTCGATGTTCCTGGGCTTTTATTACAACTACTCCTTCTTGGTTAATGCGGCGATCGTTGAGCTTTAAAAGCTGTTGTTTATAATAATCTGGTAATGATGAAGCCGCAATATCGAAGCGCAAGTGGATCGCGGTGGAAACTTTATTTACATTTTGTCCTCCTGCTCCTTGAGAGCGAATCGCAGTAATTTCAATCTCAGTCTGTGGGATAATAACATTATTGGAAATTTGCAGCATTACTCACAAGGCAAAAGAGAAACTTGTAACTTTGAGATAAACTTTCTTTACTCGGTTTGCTTGGCTAAATCTATCATTAAATCTGGGTCTTCATTGTTGTTCAAATTCACTTCTAAAGTCTGTCCTTGGATTGTCACTTTATCGCCCGGTACTAGTCGCCGTCCTCGTCGAGTTTCCAGCATCCCGTTTACTTGGACATCACCACCTTGAATCATCAACTTGGCTTGGCCTCCAGTTGGCACTATACCCATCAACTTTAAAAATTGATTTAACTTAATTGTGTTGTCTCTAATTTTCTTCATAGTAAATAAATCTACACGATCTTAATTGTACCGTTACCTTATCAAGCTAAAGCGTAAATCTGTTACACCAGATAATCAGCTAAGTACAGTATTTCATTAATTCGTAGCAAATTTAATTTGGCAATACCCTGCAATATCAATGCGTTGGCGAACAATGCCGTTGTGTCGCCCTGCGTTTAACAACGTGATGCTTTTAAGCAAAACTTTGCTGAGAAATGTGAATTTACAGCAGTTTTCATTTAATTGAACTGTATATGTTGTAGAAGCACAACAATGCTGTACCTCTACTGTGTGGTGTATTTACCTGAAAATTGCTAATTTTATTAATTGGCTGTGATGAAGCGACGCCGATAGCAAAGCGTTAGCGAGTCTACGTACCCCTATGGGGAAGCAAGCTACGCGTAGCGTCTCGTAGAGAGCGTCATTGCCCGTCGTAGATATCGCTCTAACAAAAACTGTAATACCAGTTATTATCTATAATGTTGATCGACAAAACTGCCAGATATGGGCTAAAAACTACTCTGGAAGGTTCTTTTAGTGTGTTCAGGGGACTGGATCTATGATTAAGCTTGGTTTATTGGTACAGTCCCAGAATAACTCTTTGGGTATTGGAAAAGTTACGGAAATATCTGATACTAATGCAAACGTTGAGTATTTCTGCTCTATAGGGCAACGTCTCCAAAAAACTTTACCTTTAAGTTCGCTCTCTCAAGTGAAGCTGGAACCCCAGGCTCGATGCTATATTAAGTCCCAAACTCAGGATAAATGGATAGTAGGCAGAGTTTTTATTTGGGATGATGATACAGAAATGTATCAAATTGATTTACCAGATAAGAAAACTGCGATCGCATCTGTTGAAGACATTTACGTTCGTTGTAATCTACCAAATACAGACCCCATCCAAACTCTAGCGATGAAGGGTCACGAAACGCCTTACTTCCACGACAAAAGATTGGCTTTCGTGAAATCCTTGACTCAGCAACGCGCTGTGAGTCGCGGGATGACGGGACTGATTTCGGCAAATATTAATCTTTATCCTCACCAAGTTGAAGTAGTCAGGCGGGTACTAGAAGACCCAATTCAACGCTACTTGTTAGCAGATGAGGTGGGACTGGGAAAAACCATCGAAGCGGGTGCGATTCTGCGTCAATTCCTTCTTGATGAACCGAAAAAAAATGCGGTGGTATTAGTTCCGCAATATTTGCTCAAACAATGGCGGACTGAGTTAGAAAACAAGTTTTACATCTCCCATTTTGGCAAACGGGTAGCGGTGCTGGCGGTTGAAGATATTCATAAAATCAACCTGAAAGCGAAGATAGGCTGCTTAATTTTAGATGAAGCTCATCATATTGCAGCAATGGCAACCTCTAAGGATGCAACAGTGCGCCAGCGTTTTCAGACTTGCAAAGAACTGGCTCATAAAAGCGATCGCTTACTTTTATTATCTGCCACTCCGGTTCTCAATCACGAGCAGGATTTTCTGGCTATGTTGCACTTGCTCGACCCGACAACCTATAAAATTGGCGATCTAGAAGGTTTTCGCGCCAAAGTTGAAAGCCGTCAACAAATTGGTAAACTTCTGCTTTCTTTTAAAGAAGGTGCAGAACCAAAGGTTCTCAAAAGCAACTTGCAGCAATTGCGAAAGCTCTTGGCTGAGGATAAGTATTTTCTGAAGCTGGCGGATGATTTGGAAAATTTACCAGTAAATTCTCCTGAACAAGAGCAAATTGTGCAAGCGATTCGCGTCCACGTTAGCGATATTTATCGACTACATCGGCGAATGCTTCGCAACCGTCGCGCTGCGGTGGAAGATGTGATATTTGACCGCAACTTTACGCCCAAAGAAGAGTATGATTTAGACGAGCGATCGCTTGATATCCACGAACTGCTCAATCAATGGCAAAGTGTTGCTCCTGATGAAAAGCAATATCAGCGAATTTTTCTGCTGTTATTTCTCGCTGCTGGTACTTGGTTAGGCATTTTAGAGCAGGTAATTACGGCGCGTTTAACTGCGAAACCTCATGCTAAACTCATCCAGGAGTTTAAAGAAGATGATGTTCGCCTGTTAACTACAACCCCCAAATTCTCAGGGGAAGAAGAGATTCTCCAATCCTTACTAAAAATTATTCGTCAACCTCAAGAGGACGGACAGCGGACGGAAAATTTGAAAACAGTGCTGCTGAATCAGCTAGGTACATATTTCAAAATTCCCGCAAACGTTCGGAAGAATCAAAAGGAATTCATTACCAGGATACAGCAGAGAATTAAAAGACCAATTACTGGCGATATTCTGCCCAAATTTGTTGTATTTACCAGTTTTGTGCAAACTTGTGGCGAAATTGTCCGGTATTTATCTGATACCTTTGGTGCAGAGACAATAGCCAGCCATCAATTTGGAGAATCACCAGACAAAGTTGAAGAAGGCTTAAATCGGTTCAAGAATAACCCCAACTGCTTTATTTTAGTATGCGATCGCTCTGGAGAAGAAGGGCGTAACCTCCAGTTTGCCGATTGGTTAATTCATTTTGACCTGCCTTGGTCGCCTAATCAATTAGAGCAGAGAATTGGCAGACTTGACCGCATTGGCAGCAAAATTGGCATCCAATCTAGTGCCTTGATTGGCCCCTATTTGGAAGATAGCCCTCACAATGCTTGGTATAAAGTATTAAAAGATGGGTTTGGCATTTTCCAACAATCAATTGCCAGTCTCCAGTTTTATGTTGATGAGAAACTTGCAGAATTAGAAACAGTTTTGTTTCAATCAGGTGCGGCTGGATTGTTAGAGATGGTTTCACCAATTCAAGAGCAAATTGAAGCAGAAATCGCCAAAATTAGCGAACAAAATGCTCTAGATGAAATTGATGCCAACGATGAAATTGCTACCGAGTATTTTCAAGAGCTAGATAATTACGATGCTCGTCATCTAGAAATGAAACGAGCAATTGAAGGCTGGATTTGCGACGCGCTGGGATTCAGAGGACTGAATAATCCCGATTCATCAGAGATGCGACGTTATCAACCAACAACGCGGACATTAGTGCCGATAAATGAGTTAAAAGACCGTTTTGCTGAGAGTTATCTAGACCAATTTGGTACTTATAATCGCAGAGTGGCAAACCAGAATCCTGGTGTTAAACTCTTTCGAGTTGGCGAAGGATTTATCGAAGCACTCTTGAATTATATCAACTGGGATGACCGAGGTGAAGCCTTTGCTCTGTGGCGCACTGATGCATCTTGGGATGCTAAAGAAGGGAAGGAGTGGTTCGGTTTCCAATGCAATTATGTAGTCGAGGCAAATTTAAAAATTGCCAAACAAGTTTTACTAGATAACAAACTAGATAATTCTCAATTCAAAAACTTGCAGCGCCGCGTTGATGCTCTATTTCCACCAATTATAGAAACTATCTATGTTGATGGTCGAAAGCAGCCAATCCGGGTTGTTGAAGATAAAGCACTCTTAAGTATTCTGCAACGTCCATATAAAGATAAAAACAATAATCAAGGACGAGATTACAATTTAGCAAAAGAGCGCTTAGGAATTATTGACGATTTTGTTGACCCTAGTAAATGGCAAAATTTTTGCTATCAAGTGCGTAACGCTTCTGCGGAATTACTTGCCAATCGTCCCGATTTTATTGATTTATGTCAAAGTTGTGCTAAAGTCGCCGAAAAAAAATTAGCCAATAGAGTAGAACAATTGCGACTACGTTTAAATCAGCAAAGTTGGGATAACGCATTAGCTGAAGAATTGAAGATAGAAACTGCTTTAAATGCAGCCATTCTAGAGGGAATTCGCCAGCCGCTTCTGAGAATTGATTCTGTGGGTTTTATTGTGGTATCGGGGCGATCGCTTGTGCAATTTGAGTGATATGGTGTGTGATTAAATAGCTTTGTAATCCTAATTGAGAGCTTGAGATCCCCGACTTTTTCAAGAAGTCGGGGATATTTTTGTTCTGGTGTTACTGATGAAATTGCTATAAAAACATATACAGCAGCTCTCAAGTAGATGAGGTACAAAGTATAGGACTGCTAAAATTATGTTTTTATTGAGAATGAATAAGATTTAGAAAAAACGTGACTATTAGTCAGGGTGTCATCCATCGCAGTACCAAAGAATTCACAAACAAAAGGAGAACCGATGACTGATAAAAAGGTTGTGTTAGTAACAGGAGCATCATCTGGATTTGAGCTGTTAACTGCTCAAAAGCTTGCTCAAGAAGGTTACTGGGTCTTCGGTACTAGTCGCAAGGAACATCCAACTGTACAAGATGTGGAAATGTTGACACTCAATGTTACCTCTGAGTCTTCAGTCCAATCATGTATCAAACAGTTGCTTGCACGGACTAATCGCATTGATTTACTGATTAACAATGCTGGACAAATTCATGCCAGTATGATTGAAGAAACTTCTTTAGAACAAGCCAAGGAGGTTTTTGAAACCAATTTTTGGGGTATTGTCCGAGTTAGCAATGCTGTTTTGCCAGTTATGAGACAGCAGCGTAGTGGGCATATTATTAATATCAGTTCAGTGGCGGGATTGATTGGCGCACCAGGCCAAGGTTTTTACAGTGCAAGTAAGTTTGCACTCGAAGGTTATAGCGAAGCATTGAGCGTGGAACTAGACCCTTTCAATATTAAAATATCTTTAATTGAGCCTGGTTACTTTAAGACCAACTTCAACCACGCCATGTTGTCATCCACATTGAATTACGCTGATTACGACAATGTACGCGATGTGATTCGCTCAACTGTTAGTCAAGCAATTGCACAAGGCGACGATCCTGAAAAAGTCGCACAGACGATTCTATTTGCTGCTCGTAGTCGGTCGCCACGATTACGCTATCGTGTTGGCAATGAGGCACAATGGTTGCCTCGCTTAAAAGCAATATTGCCAGATAACTTATTTCGATTTGGTGCGCGCAAGCGGTTGAATTTACCATAAATCACAACCAAATCGACAACGCCCGATATCACACGCTCAAAGAAGGTACTAAGGCTAAAGTTTTTGTCAGATCGGTAAGGAGAACGCGATCGCACAGGTTAAACAGTTCTGCCTCAGTAGAAGTATGTCGCATCAACCGTAAAAAATCACCTTCAGTGTCAACACTCAGGGCAATGTAGTTGAGAAACATTTTTAGATAGCCGACGCGCGATCGCTCTGGCATATTTGCTGCTGTGGGGGTTTGCCATAAACGATCGATATAGTTGCGTACCTCCGCCAAAGGAACGGGCGCGATCGACTCGCAGCGCAAAGCTTGCCGAATTTGATTAAAAATCCAAGGATTCCCGATCGCCCAGCGTCCCACCATCACACCCGCCGCGCCCGTTTGAGAAAGCACTTCAACAGCAGTTGTCGCCGAGTTGATATTGCCATTAGCAAGCACTGGACAATCGACTCGTCTAACTGCTTCAGCGATCAAATCATATTTTACTGCCCCGTGGTACATATCTTTGACGGTGCGACCATGTAAAGAGAGCAAATCAATGTTGTGGCGATTGATTATATCTAGAATTTTGTAAAAATTATCTGTATTTTCAAAGCCTACGCGCATCTTGACGGTCAAAGGGCGATCGCTAACTGCTTGCCGTAATTCTCCCAAAATCCGATCCACTTTTTCCGGTAAGAGCAGCAATCCACCTCCAACATTTTTGCGATAAATTCTAGGTGCTGGACAGCCCATGTTCAAGTCAACTCCAGCGATATTATAGTTGCAGAGTTCCTTTGCTGTTCTGACTAAATCTGGAATGCTTTCGCCAATCATTTGCGCAAAAACGGGACGACCTGTGTCGTTTTCGGTGATTGCTGCTAAAATGCCACGATTAAGCCGTGAAGTATCATTAACGCGGAAATATTCGGTGAAAAAGTAGTCAGGACTGCCATACTGGGCAATCACCTTCATAAACCAGAGGTTTGTCACATCCTGCATGGGCGCAAGAGCGGTGAGTGGTAGGTGTGGATAGAACGATTGGGGGAGCGATACCTGGGGCATAAAGACGAAGAGCGATCGACAAAGCTCACTGTTAAATTATAAGTAGCTAGACGTAAATCAATTAAAGTTTGTAGAGAGGACTTTAGTCCTAATTATCGTTGCTTTGAGCGATGAATCGCTCACTACAAACTAGGAGTTTATTAGTAATCTTATTCAACAATTTTTTTATCAAAACTAACTAATACCACAAGCTGCTAATTTTACAGTTAAAGCATTGGGGTAGCGCCACAGTTGAGAACCACCAATCCAAAGACGTGAGGGTAAATGACCGATTGGTGCTTTGAGACTAAAATTGAATTCCGAATTGGCAGAACTATAATTGTATATATGCCAACCAACTTGATTGCAAAAAATTCCATAGTCGCCATTGACGTTTTTGTAAATAAGTGTCTGTATGCTAAAACCAAAGCGTTTCTGACTGTAACTCACCCATAAAAGGTCAATAATTTGTAAATCTTGACAGGCGAGTTTCTCAAGATCGCTACTAAATATATAGCTACCTCTAGGTTTTGCTAGCGCTTGACATATAAGTTCCCAAGTTTCTCGATCTGCTGATTCCCATTTTCCCTTTGCTAATAAATCACGCAAATGTGTATAATCAATAGTATTTACTGTACGATAATTAGAAATATTTAGCAATTTCTTTGGTTGTTGTTCCAGTATGTGTAAAACTTCTGTTGCCGATTGGAAGCGTTGCGAAACGGCATTTTGCAAAAGTTTATCTAAGATTTCACAGAGGTGAACGCTAACAGTATTATTTGCTGGTAAATGTTCTTGCCATACCCAGCGATCGCTAGCAATATCGAACAAATCAAAGGGAGAAACATTGGTAAGTAAGTAAATACATGTTACACCCAAGCTGTAAAGGTCACTGGCTGGCAATGTTTTTCCTCGCATTTGTTCGGGAGCGATATATTCTGGGCTACCTACTATCGTACCTGTACGAAGCTGCTTCATATTATTGGCGAATTTGGCAACTCCGAAATCGATTAAAACCAGGTCTCCTCGACTTGAACGGCGCATAATATTTTCCGGTTTTATATCTCGGTGGATTACTTGTCGGGAATGGATAAATTGCAATGTGAGCAATAAACTTTTTAATATCTCCCAAATTTGCGGTTCTTGAAAAACGCCCTGTTTTTGTAATTCCTGGGCGAGTGTTTGTCCATCTACTAATTCTTCAACGATATAAAATTTTTGATTTTGTTCAAAGTGCGCTAGTAATTTGGGTATTTGAGGGTGTTCTAGTTCATTGAGACTAAGGGCTTCTTGATGAAATAAATTGACAGCCTTGTGCCAAATCTCAGTATTTTCCTTTTGAAAACATAGTTGTTTGATTGCACATTTGGGTCGATCTGGAAGATGTTCATCAATAGCTAAAAACGTTCTCCCAAAGCCACCGCTTCCAATGACCGCGAGTGGACGATATCGCTGTTTAAGTAATAATTCCTGACCACAACTATTGCAAAAACGAGAACTGTCAGAATTTTGTGGACGTAGGCAATCAATATTAGTACAGTAGCTCATACTACAGGAGTTCTATTTGTTGGAATTACTATATATAAAGTATTCCCATTAGAAAAGCACTCTTACTAGTAGAAAAAACAGCGATGCTTAGGTTGGGCTACGCCTACGCACTTTAGAAGTTTTAGCATAGTAGCAGTGTAGTGCCTGTTGCAAGCGATCGCTACTTTGGTGCAACTTTGACTCTTTGAATTTTTGTCAGATACAAGAGTGCTACAAACTAATAAAAGTATCAAAAGCTACTTCACCTAACGTTTAGTTGCCTCTGCAATGCGTTCCCCAAAGCGTTATTCTCTGTTATTCTTCTAAAAGAAAATTCTTTTGCTCCAAGTCTTTCTCCTATTTATATTAACCAGGTATGTGTCTCAATGATGTAGCGATCGACCGTGCCAGCCCCAGTGATGTTAGTGGAATCGTCAAGTTGGCCCAAGCCAATGACGCAGAACATGGTGGTATGTTGTTAGGTCATCTTGAGCCAGAGGCTGTGATCATGACTATCTCTCAAATGCCAAGCGTTGTAGCCCGAAAAAATGGTCAAGTTGTAGGATTCTTACTCAGTTGGTCAAAGACAACTGCTAATCTACCAATTATAAAGGTGATGTTACAAACCTATCCTGGTACAAAAGATGCTTACTTGTATGGCCCTATTTGTGTTGATGAAACTATGCGTGGGCAAGGTATTGCTGCGGAAATGTTTGCTAAGTTGAAAGATTTGCTACCAAAGCGGGAAGGAATACTGTTCATCAAGGCAAACAACAAAGCATCACTTCAAGCACATCAAAAGATGGGTATGTGCAAAATAGCAGAGTTCATCTATGAAGGCACTGAGTTTTTGATATTCGCGTATAATAGCTAATACCATTTTAGATTTTGGATTTGAGATTTTGGATTGGGAATTGCCTTGGTGCGTCTGGCTTGGTGTGAATCCATGTGTCGCAATCATTTTTCAAAATGGTATAACTAATTGATAGGTTCTCTTTGAAATTAAATTGAGTAGCTAATCTGGATCGTTTAGTTATTTACTACTTGCTTAATCTGGAACGTGACAAAAGTTAGTGATGGGAGAGCGACAAGGCTCTAAGCCTTAGCTGACTAACATGAGTCGGCTCAATTTTAGTGGCGTTCAATAACTAAACATTCATTTTGGACTCTGGTAAGCATATCGTTAAAAGCAGGAGTATAACAACCATCTTTATCAACAACCTTACGAAGAGTATACTCACCAGCCCGAGAAAGTCCGCCGAACCAAACATTCTTTCTGTGCCAAATATCTCCATTGAGAGAATTTTTGTCTTGGGACATAGTGAAACTCACAATCGATTTTGGAACTGATATTCCTAGAAAAATAGGTGTGACTTGAGCTTGTTGCAAAGTTTCATCTTCAAACTGAATTTTGTAACTTACTTTAAACCATTGAATTGAACGTAGTAATATCCAGCCAGCAATCGAGTCATGAAAAGTCCACTGTAGCGGGGCAAATATCGGTAAAAGCAAAGTCATCTTCTGTATATCCCATTCTAAATTGTACATAGTAATGCAAGTATCTGGCAGTGGATTGCCATCCATAAAAAACACACCTTTAAGGATAGATGGTAAGTTTGTTTCTTTGATTGGAATCATCCAGGTTGCAATATTATTAAGTTGCTTTTTTTCAATTAATTCAGCCATATAATTTGTAATTACTTCCTTTCGGCTAAAAGAATACCTAAATTTTTAACAAACCGAGTCAGAGAAAAGATGAGTAATCTGGCGCTAGAAAAAGAGTAAAATCAACTCAAAAATCCAGAACAATTACCAAATTATAATTCCGCATGAGAAGTAGGGTTTCACTAGATGTGCATTGGTGTCAACTTAACGTGAAAGCCAGCCTAAAACAAGCTTCTAGATATTGTCTCGTTGTCTCGTTCCCAGTCTGAGACTGGGAATGCCGTCCTAGAGGCTCCGCCTCCCTTGCTGGCGGCAGCAGCCCCATTGAAGTGCATTTCCAGCCCAGAGGCTGGAAACGAGATTTGAAAAGGTTTTCAGCTTAAGTTGACACTAATGACATCTGTGTGTCCCTACTGTAAGAGGATGTTTGAAAAGTTTTCTTCTCGGTAACAAAACGTTCTAGATCCCCCTAAATCCCCCTTAAAAAGGGGGACTTTGATTCCGGTTGCCCCCTTTTTAAGGCAACAGGGCTGTTTCATTCGATCTCTTAAAGATTTTGTCAAGAGTATGAGTCAGAAATTTGCTTGAGTGGGAAAAACAAAAACTACCAATTCAATCGGGAAATTTAAGTGCTAACACCATTTTATTGGACAATCAGATTTTTTATTCACCTGATTTTTTTACTTGAAACGCTTGTAACTCAACGCTTTTTCGGGAACGAAACAGTCCTGCTTTTTAAGGGGGGCTAGGGGGGATCGGTTAGTGCCTAAAATCACAGCCAACCACTTTTCAAACAACCTCTAAGTCTCTTACTCACAGTCGTTGAGCAAAACCTTGTAGTACTAAATTATTAGGAGTAACGGCAGTCACTTTTTCAAAATCCCATTTGACTTCTGTAATTGAGTCCCATTGATAGTTGTGAAACAGATGTAAACAGAAAATTTTGATAAAGCCAATTGATAAAGATTTACCAGGACAGGCTCGTTCATGCTCTTCGCCATTCCAAGATAAGATATCTGAAAAATTCCGTGTTAGGTCAAAATTATCTGGATTTTGGTATCTATTGGCATCCCGATTAGCTGTAAGAATAGAGCCAAGCAAGCGAGTACCTTTTTGGAATGGACATTTTTGTTTTCCAATATCAACTTCACCGGCTTCAGTGGTGAGTTGGCTAACAAATCGCACAGGTGGATAGAGACGAGCCGTTTCTAAAATCACTTGATTGAGAAGTGTTGATTTTTCTAGAGCGTCTGAGTCTAAAGTTTTCTTGCCATTCCAGACTGCATTCACCTCTGACACTACATCATTTCTGAGAGTATTATCTAAGCAAAGAACACCAATCACAGATCCTAAAAGCGCACTCGTGCCGGCAGTTCCGGCGATATGAATCATATCGAAAAGTGTATTAGCAATTTGGTGTTCGTTCAACTGATACTGAGCGCCTGTTTCAAAGTAAGATGCCCATTTAGGTGATTGTTTATATCGGTTAATTAAATATTGACGATGCCGAATTCTTGGCGCTGTTAATATTGCCAGCAGATACTTGCTGATAAAATTAGGCAAGGATGCAAGAGCCAAATTTTTAATGTAACTATCGGATGCTGTGATTTCTTCCTCAGATAAAGATATCTGAAAAACTAGTTGATGCAAACTCGACAGCATGATCTTTGGCAAATCATTGCCGATGTGTAATTTGCCTTGTTTAGCAGCCTCTAACAGGCTTTGCTCAACTAAATCCCCTAAAAAGTCTATCTGCCCTGACGGTTCCGGTAAAGCTTGTAAGATTACAGTACGTAGTCCTGTGTGTTCGTTACCGTTTGTTCCCAAGCTCAGAGGATTATCCAGCAAGTAGCTTGGAGCTAATATTCTGATGATACCTAAATCATTTCCTCGTAGTTGTGGTTGGGTTTGCATTAGTTCTCTCACCTGCGAGTGAGAGGAATGCATAATTGCTTGATCGACTGCAAAATACTTGTCTCCAATATTATCCTTACGGATGTAAAGAAAGTCTCGCCATGCATTGAGCATGATTGACGCATCCATGTAATAAAAAATCAAGCGGAGAAACTTACCGATCGCAGTATCGTAACCTACTTTAGCTAGTATAGGTGCAAGCCAAAGCTGGCGATCGTGATTTTTGAGGACTTTATCTTTAAGTGTCATAGTATTTATTTTGAGTCATTGGTCATTGGTCATTGGTTATTGGTCATTTGTACCTAATTCAGATTCAGATTCAGATATTGATGCTTTGAGGAATTTTAGAAGGAAGTAGATACTCATAGGGTGGACGGTGTAAATTACGTTGCTTGATGGTATCTTCTACCTGCTGAAGATTGCTCTGGAATGCTTGTAGCAATGGTTTTACTTTTTGGTCTGTAAAGTATCCTTGCTGATAATCGCCCAGCTTGTTATAGTACACAGACCCTAACAAGCTGAGTAGGTTGTATTGCCGTTGCGCCTGATCTAAGGGTGGGAGCAAATTAAGGTAGTCTTGCTCAGTAACTTCTCTTTTGAGAGTTGAGGCTGGTAAATAACCTGCCAATGGTATGGCTGCGGCGTAGCCCATAAAATCTTTTTGCGGAAAGTTAACCGCAGCGTGTTGGGCGCTGGCAGTGAAAATAATCAGCGTAGTGGCATCAATCAGGTAATTGAGCGTTTTGATGCCTCCATCTTCGCCAAAATCGGGGATGCGACCACCATCGTAAGCTGGGATTTCGGCTGCCCACGCTTGCAATTCTTTATCTTTTTGAATGTCTTCATCCGTGGTGTAGTAAAGGTTCAGGTAGTCTGCAACCCATTGATGAATCGCATTCCAGACTAGTAGGGCATCATCTCGGTAAGGATAAACGGGCAAGAGGTTGGGATCGTCTACACCACGCTGTTGGAATTGCTTAGGTAAGATGGCGCTGTTAAAACCATAGCTTTGCAAGGCTAGTACTGCTAAAACGCGAGAGTTATCGATTGATGATGAGAGTAATCTATCGACACCACCGCCTGGAGCTATGAGAATACGTTGAGCGGCATCGTTAATTGCCAAAGTGCTGTCAAAATGCGGGCGCAACAAAATTCTTAAGGGATGGGTAAGTGGCAGTTGTCGAGCGGTGGCGATCGCAAAAGCACCAATTAACAAGTGAGTTCTTGCTAGATGAGTAACAGCTTCGTGGTAGTTGGCATCTGCTATTTGGACTATTGTTTTGGCAAAAAGCCAAGCGTATCTACCGGAGTTAGGGGTAACAATTGGATAATCTGGGCCTGGGGTTTGACCGCATTGAATGGCTATCGGCCGCAATAAACGAGTGGGGTCTGAGCCTTTGGGTAAGGCAAACAGTGCTAAAGGAGCATAGAGATATTTTTGCTCGTGTGGGAATGTACCGTTGACCGCACCATCTAAAATTTTATAGTCAGCTAAGTAGAGTCTGCCTTCAAGTCCGGCTGCTGTTAATGAATCGTCAGTTCCCATCACTGCTTGGTAATGTTCGTCTGTGACTGGGAAGCGATCGCCTGGAGTCGTGACTCGCGCGATCGTAACGGGATTGTAGCCAGCCACTCGCATATAGGCAAATACTTCATCTGATTGGTAGGTTTTAGCGATCGCTGGCACACCAATCACTTGAAACAAATTTTCGTAGTCCTTGAGACTGGTTGCATGTCCTGTCGGCTGTCCTTCGTATAGAAGGTTAATTATCCTATTTAGAGCATCTCTGAGGATCACAAGTCCGTTTTCTTTCAGAATAGAATAAAAAAGATCGTCGAGTTCTCTAACATCCTTAGATATACCTTTGAGTAAAAACTGAGGGATAATTTGCAGAATTCTTGCCAGAATACTGATTTTTACTGGTACTGCTCCCTTGAGCAAGGCTTCTAAAATAAATTTTTCGACATCATCACGAATCGATTTAGAACCTTGATTGCCTCTGTTGACAATTAAGGTATTGATAAACACAACTCGTAACTGCTGGGCTAATAAAAAATACCAGTTAGTGGTGAACTCTTCGGCAATAGAAAGCCGATCTAGCATTGCAATTGATGGAATATGGATGTAGTTATATTGATACTCTTGCCTAGCTATGTCTAAAGTATGAGTACTTGATGAACTGATTAAATTTTCTGGTGATGAAGCAGTCATTGACTCTACTCATGTTTAGTACGGGGAACTTTAATAGTTTAAGATAAACAGGTTTGATTTACCTAAACGTATTATCGCAATCAAGTTTAAAATTACGATTTTTCTCAAGTAATTTTCTCGATTTTATCAATTTTGAACCACGCACTAACTGTTGAAAAATCTTGCAAGAAATATTTAGCAATACAAATAATATTTGCCAAGATTTAGAAACAATTCTCAAAGAAAACTTTCGGACTAAAGTATTGTGTTGGAGTTGACATTTGAACTACTGAAACAAGATCTGGAATATAAATATCAGATTCTTCCTCTGCTGCCGATGTCTCCAATGCTTCCTCTACTTACACAAGATAAAATATTTTTCTATTACCTTCCCTCTATCAAAAATCTATCTCTACCTCACTGCCTTTATCCTTCAACAGTTAGAAGCAACGAATTTTGCTCCATGCAAAGCTATGAAGGCAAGTTCTCATACTGTGGCAAAAGGATAAATTTGTGGATATTAGCAGACGAAATTTACTGAAGGTAGTTTCTGCTTCTGGTTTAGGTGGAGCTGGGGTATTTGCTTTACAAGGTTTAACCAAACAGGTTTTAGCGCAAAATCAGTCTACCCCACTCCAGAGTAAAAAAGGGGAAATGCTCTACAGGCAACTAGGACGCACCAAAGAACAAATATCTGTAATTGGTCTAGGTGGTCATCATATTGGTAGACCAAAAGATGAACAAGAGGGTATTAATCTAGTCCGTACTGCTCTCGATCGCGGAATTAATTTTATGGACAATAGCTGGGACTACCATAATGGAGGTAGCGAAATTCGCATGGGTAAAGCCCTGCAAAATGGCTATCGTCAAAAAGCTTTTCTGATGACTAAAATCGACGGGCGCACAAAAGCAGCGGCGGCCAAACAAATTGATGAATCTTTAAAACGTTTGCAAACAGACCACATTGATTTGTTGCAACATCATGAAGTTATTCGTATGGAAGACCCAGACCGGATTTTTGCCCCTGGTGGTGCGATGGAAGCAGTTGTGGAAGCACAAAAAGCTGGTAAGATTCGCTACATAGGCTTTACTGGACACAAAGATCCTTTAGTACACCTGAGAATGTTGGAAGTTGCCAATCAAAACAACTTCCGTTTTGATGCAGTGCAAATGCCATTAAATGTTATGGATGCCCATTTCCGCAGTTTTGAGAGGCAAGTTTTACCCAGACTGGTTGAAGACGGAATTGCTGTACTGGGGATGAAATCAATGGGCGACCAAAATATCCTCAAAAGCAATGTGGTCAAACCGATCGAATGTCTGCATTACGCGATGAATTTACCAACTTCAACGGTGATTACAGGTATTGAAAGTATGCCCATCTTAAACCAGGCTTTCGAGGCAGTACGTACTTTTAAACCGATGAGTCAGGAGCAAGTTAGAGCATTACTGAATCGGACTCGCCAAGCTGCTCTCAAAGGTCAGTATGAATTGTTTAAAACCACTAATCAATTTGATAGTACAGCCAAAAATCCTGAGTGGTTAGGATAAGTTTTAGCTAGGGCGTGTTTAAAAACTAAAGTTCACAGCAAACAAGCGTATATCCTGCTGTGGACACAAAACTGGTAGAGCGGCTGCAAAGTCCAGAACTAAGTGCAGTTTTGCGTAAAAGCGTAGCGTTTTTAATGCAGGGGGATAAATTATAATACCCGGAAAGTGACAGAAGAAGGATATCTCAAAGAGGCGATGCTGGCGGCGGGCTGCGCTTACGCTCCTCACAGTTCACCTCGCCAACCCAATAGGCTTAAAACTACACCACTCATAACCTAACTGTATAACGACTGAACTCACCGATAATCAAGCCAACCGAATTTTTAAGTTGATAATATTGTAATATCGATTAATATTCCAAATATGGCATATTAATTCAGGGTGCGAGGAGCCTGTGGTGAGTGAAGAATGGCAGATTATTTACTACCAGGAGGTAGACGGGACTAAACCAGTTGAGGAGTTCTTCAATGATCCTTCGCTCACTCAGGGCGAATTAAAGCAGTTTAAACTGCGCCTGTACTATTTAAAGAACAAAGGATTAGCCTTACAGCGCGAACGCTCGGACATCTTAAACAAAATAAAGATAGAAGATAATCTTTATGAATTACGTTTGGATAACACTCCTAACAATATCCGTATCTTTCTCTGTGCTCTAACAGGTAAGCGTTTAATTTTGCTGCACGCTTTTAAGAAGAAAGGGCGTAAAACTCCACCAAATGAAATTAACATTGCAGCTCAAAGGCGAGATTTGGTAGTAGCGAAGGAGGATAAAACTGATGAGCAATAATCCCCATTTAGGCGGCGATGCTTTGGATTCCTTAAATGAAATTGTCCAAGACACACCAGAGAATCGTCTCGTCGAACGTCAGGAGATTTTTCGGCTTGCCTTAACTCAAGCGATGCGAAATGTGCGTAAGCGGCTTGGACTTACTCAACAAGAAATGGGTGAACGGTTTGGTGTAGGACAAAGTTGGGTATCCAAGCTGGAAGACATCAATAACGATCACACCTTTAACTCCGTACTGAAATACTTAAATGCTTTAGGGGCAGATTTTGAGGCAGCTATTATTATAGAAAAGCAGCGGGTTGAAATAATTGCAGCAAACCTGACTGTGGATAAGATAGACGTAGAGGCAGCCATCAACGCAATATTTGAAGATGCTGACGACACAGAGCCAGTGAACAAAGTACCAACTCCAGATTTTAACTTAATCTCACCCAAAGAGAGAGAGACATATTCTGAGGCACAAAATGTTAGGCATCGACAAGGAGGTTCTTGGGGGAGGGATAGTGTTGCATGAAGACAATTACTTTTTATTCGTACAAGGGTGGTGTTGGTAGAACACTTGCCGCCGCAAATTTTGCACTTTATCTAGCTAAACTGGGTCGAAAAACTGTTTTAGTAGATTTTGACCTTGAAGCACCAGGTTTAGACGCCAAGTTTGCCCAATTTTCTGGATTTGAATTACCAGTTGCTCAAAAAGGACTTCTTGACTACATCCTAAATTATCAGCAACAAAATACTGATCCAGGAAGCATTGAGCAAATAAGCCTTCAAGTACCAATTCCTTCAAAAACAACTTCACCCTTGTGGCTCATTCCAGCAGGGCAGTATCTCTCCGATAAATATTACAGAAACCTAAGTAAGCTTGACTGGAATCTTTTGTTCTCTAAAGAACGCGATGGAGTTGCGTTTTTTCAACAGTTTCTTGCCAGGATTGAAAAAGAATTACAGGCAGAATTTGTAATTATAGACTCCCGCACAGGTATAACTGAAATAGCAGGTCTTTGTACACAGCAGCTACCTGATGAAGTTGTGATGCTATCTTCTTTGAGTTCAGAGAGTATTAAAGTAAGTAAGCATATTAAGCAGCTGATTGAGCAGAGTGCAGTAGCTAAAGCATTGGGAAAGTCAATCGATGTTAAAGTTGTGGTATCACGCGTACCAACACCTGAAGATTTAGACAGTTTTAAGCAAAAATGTTGTAATATTTTTGAGATAGATGAGACTAAACTGTTCTTTTTGTTTTCCTGTTCTAATCTGGAAGAAGAAGAATTCTTAGCAATTGCTTTTACTGAGAGTAATAAAGAACTAGTAAACAATTATGTACGACTATTCAATGGATTAAATTTAGAACTTTTTAGTGAAAATCTTCGTACTGAGATTGAGCAAATAGGTAGTAGATTACTCTTTTCATCTTCAATTGAAAAGTCTGAGAAAAACCTTTTAGAATTAGTTGCACTCTATCCGCATCCAGATGTATATCGTGCTGCTATGCGGTTTTTCCGATTAAGGGAGAACACAGAAGAGTTAAGGTCTTTTGGTTGGCAACTCCTTGATTTATTACCAACTGACGAGGAAGCACAACAAATTCTTGCGGAAAGCTATTTATCTGAGCGTAAGCTTGATAAACAAGATAAGAAAAAAGCTGTGCGTGTCATAGATACTCTATGGCAAAGAGAAGAACTTAGCTTAGAACAATGTGTACGCTATGCAGATATATTGGAAGATTTAGAAGAATATTCTAAAAGTTTTGATGTTGTTTTTCCTTTGTGCAATGATGAAGAACTCGATGATATTAAAATCCAAGCAAAATTGATTGCAGCTAGAACAGCTTTGAAGCTAGGGCAACCTGAGATTGCAGCCCAATTAATTCCAGGTATTCCTGCAAAGCAGCTAGGAGGTTCGCTCATCTTTTTAGCAATAGAAACTTTGAAAGATAAGGGAGATTTTAAAGAAGCGTTTGAGTCAGCTCAACAGTTTATACGCCGAGAGTATAATCCTACTGTTATAGAGCAAGCAGCTAGTTTGGCTCACAAGTTAAATCGTGTCAAAGAGCTAGAAGATGCAATACGTTCACTTACAAAACTCCGTATATCAAAGGACGAGAGTTTTTACCAAAATTTAAAGGACTGCGGATTGTCTGAACTAGCACGTGAATTACAAAAATCGTCCTATAAGTATTCATCGGATCACAATATTAAATAGCTAATCCAAAAAATCTTGTAAAAGTGTCATCATAGTGATGGTAAAGATATTCTGGAGACAAGACAACGGTTTACGCACGCCCTTTAGCACGGTTAATTGAACAATTGCAACGCCTACCGGGAGTTGGCCCCAAAAGTGCCCAACGACTGGCTTTGCATATTTTGAAGCGACCAGAAGCAGAAGTAGAAGCTTTGGCACAAGCTTTAGTTGAGGCAAAAAAACAGATAGGCTTGTGTTCTGTTTGCTTTCACTTATCTGCTGAACCTGTTTGTGAAATTTGCCGCAATGCCAACCGTGAAAACGACACTATCTGTGTTGTTGCAGATCCTCGCGATGTGATTGCATTAGAAAAAACCCGCGAATACAAAGGCAAGTATCACGTTTTAGGCGGGGTGATTTCGCCAATTGATGGAATTGGCCCAGACCAGCTGAATATACTCGCTTTGCAGCGCCGGGTAAGTCAGCAAAAACCTCAAGAAGTAATTCTGGCAATTAGTCCGAGTGTAGAAGGGGAGACAACAACCCTGTATATCGGTCAGCTATTGAAACCATTTACTAAGGTGACGCGGATTGCTTTTGGTTTACCTGTAGGTGGCGATTTGGAGTACGCAGATGAAATTACTTTGGCGAGGGCGTTGGAAGGACGCCGGGAGTTAGACTAAATTTTGAGGCGTTGCTGAATCAAGGGATGATTCTTGTAGGGTGGGCGACACGAGAGGCCTAAAATACAAGGGACGGGCTTTTCGGCCCACCCCATAGGAGTTAATTGGATATTTTTTTATTTGTCAGTCCCTTATTTAGGTAATAATGCCATAGAAGTCTTGCCGCAACTGCTCGCCACGGTCGCCAGTGCTGTGTCATGGCTTCTAGTTGTGCTGGTGTTGGACGCGTCGCCAAGTTTTTGAGTTTTTGTAGAGCGATCGCGATCGCTAAATCGCCTTTAGGAAAGACATCAGGACGTTGCAGCGCCATGAGCAAATAAATATCAACTGTCCAGTCTCCGATACCTTTGAGGCGCTTTAACTCAGTTCTGATAGTAGTTTCGTCCATTGTTTGGAGCTTGGTTAAGTCAAGCTGACCAGTTGCAATAGCATTCGCCAACCCACGACAGTATAAAATCTTTTGCCGACTAAATCCAATCGCTTTTAATTGAGCATCATCTAAGATCAGAAAATTTTCTGGCGTTAAAGTTACAACAACCGCACAAAGTCTTGTAAATACTGCCCTTGCAGCCGCTACAGAAACTTGCTGTTCCAGAATTATACACAACAGCGTTGCAAAACCCGCTTCTCTTGACCATATAGGTGGAGGCCCCAGTGTTTCTAAAATCCCAGCCAAATCGCTATCAAGTTTGGCAAGCACCATTAAACCACGGGTTAAACTTTCTTCAGTCAGCGATTCTAGTTTAAGTGTTTGTGCAGCTGTTTCTTCCACTGTCATCTTTAAGAAATTTCAACCTAAAAAGAATAGGATACAGAGCAAGTGAATTGATTTATGGGGATTGTAATTTTGAATTCCCCTTTGGGGTTGATTCTTGTGTAAGCAGTTTTTGTTTGCGCTCAATCCCCCAGTGATAACCACCAAGACTGCCATCAGTCCGCAGCACCCGATGACATGGTACAATCAGCGCGATCGGATTAGCGCCACAAGCATTACCTACAGCGCGGACTGCCTGGGGTTTGGCAATATTACGGGCGATATCAGCGTAAGTGCGGGTTTCGCCATAAGGAATTTTTTGTAATGCTTCCCACACTTGTTTCTGAAATGCTGTCCCACGGACATCAAGTGGTAAATCGAGATTTGTTTCGCCTCCTGTTATAAAGTCAAGAATTGCTTGTATCCATTCCTTGTGTGTGTGGTCATCACGTCTGATGTGCGCTTGGTGAAATTCCTGGTTTAAGATATGTTCAAGCTTGTCTGCTTCATCACCTAGTTTAACGGCACAGATACCCTTCTCTGTTGTTGCCACCAGCAAATATCCTAGCGAACATGGAGCGATCGCATAAATAATGTTAATTGTTTTTCCAGCTTGTTGGTAAATTTTTGGTGTCATTCCTAATTGTTTAGGTGCTTTCTCATACAATTGGCTACTTGAACCATACCCCGTGTTGTAAACTGCATCAGCAATTTCTTCCCCCGACTGAAGACGCTGTTTCAATCGCTGGCTACGCAGCGCATCTGCATATTGAAAAGGCGATACACCAATTATCTGCTTGAATATTCTTTGTAGGTAACTAGGACTCATTTCTACCTGAGAGGATAATTCCGATAGGGTTGGTATGTGGTCAACTTGTGCTTCAATATATCGACATACTGCTAAGATTTTGGCTGTATTTGGAACTATTTCAGATTGTGGCTGACAGCGCTTACAAGGTCGAAAACCTGCAATTTCAGCATCTTGTACCGACTGGAAAAAACAAACTTGATTCCGATTCGGTCTGCGACTAGGGCAAATAGGTCGGCAATAAATGCCTGTAGAGCGAACACCGTAGAAAAACTTACCTTCAAAAGCAAAGTCTCGATTGAGAACTGCTTCCCATAGTGTTTCTTCTAAAATTTGTGTCTGTTGTAATTGCATTCATCCCTCCTCAAATCTATTGCAAAATACCCCACTTTGGATTGCCCATGATTAGTTTTTGCCTTTAGGTAAAACTAGATTAAATGTATCGTTCAACAACTTTCTATCTGATTGTTGCGATCGAAGTTGATGATCTCAGGGTATTCTGTCAGCACTCCTGAAGTCATTCGCTCTTTGACAAATGGTTCACCCGATTGGGTGAATGCGATCGCAGCATCCAGAACTACGCTGAAAGTAGAGCCACTTTTTTGCTCTTAGCGATCGTGCTGACAGCTAAAAAACTTTTACAATGGCTATGATTACCTTGAATATTATGCCAATTGCTTATATATCAAAGGGTCTAAGAGTGGATGAAATTGTAAAATCATCGCAGAAACCAGATTTTCTACCAGAGAAGATCCCCCTGCTGGAAACAATTGCTGCCAATTTACCGGGAATGATTTTCCAAATTCTGCAACGGCAGGATGGTTCTGTATTTATTCCTTATATTAGTTCTGGTTGTAAATATTTGTATGAATTAGAACCAGAGGCTATACAGCCAGACTTTCAGATGTTATGCAAACTGATTTATCCACAAGATATAAAAGCTTTTACAGAATCTATTGCTGTTTGTCGTACTACTCTTACACCTTGGCATTGGGAAAGTCGGATTATTACGCCTAGTGGCAAACTTAAATGGATTCAAGGTACTTTGCAGCCAGAATTACAAGCAACAGGTGATTTTCTTTGGCATGGTTTGGTTATAGATATTACAGACCGAAAACAAGCCCAAGAAAAATTGCTTGAGAGTGAGGCACGATATAAAGCAATTTTGGATGCTATCCCCGATTTGATGTTTCGCATCAGCCGCGATGGCGAGTATCTAGATTTGAAAAGTGAGGGTGCAAATATCACTCTTTCGAGAGAAGAAATAGTTGGAAAAAATTTGCAAGAGTTATTGCCGAGTGATGTTGCAGCCATTAGCCAAGTAGCGATCGCTAAAACTTTAGATTCGGGAATTTTGCAAACTTGTGAATATCAACTACCAACATCTTTGGGAATCAGAGATTATGAGGCGCGATTGGTAGTTAGTGGTACAGATGAGGTACTAGCAATTGTCCGAGACATCACAGATCGCAAACAAGGGGAAGTCGCCTTACAAAATCTTGCCCAAAAATTTGCGAAAGCTTTTAGTTGCAGCCCCGATTCAATTACCATTAGCACGCTGCAAGAAGGACGCTTTATCGAAGTTAACGACAGTTTTGTGAATCTTTCCGGTTATGGGCGAGATCAGGCAATTGGTAAAACTTCTTTTGAATTAAATCTTTGGGTAAACGATCGCGATCGGCTAAACTTAGTGCAAGAGTTGCAAAGCACCGGAGTTGCTCGTAACTTAGAAATTGATTTTCGGCAAAAATCTGGCGAGATTATTACAACGCTGCTGTCAGCCGAAGTCATTGATTTGAATGGTATTCCTGCCATTTTAGCAGTGCATCACGACATTACAGAACGCAAACAAGTAGAAGCACAATTACGCTTTTGTGCCCAACGCGATCGCTTGTTGGCAGAAACCCTAGTAAGAATTCGGTCTTCACTGAAATTAGAGGAAATTCTTCAAACCACCGTGACGGAAGTCAGGCAATTTCTGCAAGCAGATCGAGTTTTCATTGGTTTAAATAATGCTAATTTAGGAGTCAAAACTCTTGCCGAATCAGTAGATCCTAAGTATCCATCAGTTTCAGGTTGGTCTACTAAAGATGAAGCTTATCTACAAGAATTAAGAAACTTATTAAAAGATAATCTTGTGCGTGTGGTTGAAGACGTAACGCAAATATCAGCATCTCCCAAAGTAAAAGCACACTGTCAAAAATTCCAAACAAAGGCTAGCTTGGCTGTACCAATTATGCTAGGTGATGAATTATTTGGGGCGTTAATTGCCAATCAATGTTCAGGGCCGCGTCATTGGCAGCCCATAGAAATTGATTTGTTACAGCAGATGTCAGAACAGCTAGCAATCGCGATTCAACAAAGTCAAATATGCCAAAAGCTAGCAGAACTCAACACGAATTTAGAATACCAAGTCCAAGAACGGACAGCACAGTTGCAGCAGAAAATGCAAGAAGTTGAAAATTTGCATCGTGTCAAAGATGTTGTTTTGCACACAGTTGCTCACGATTTACGAACTTCCGTGATGGGTAACTTGATGGTGTTAAAGAATTTATTAAATCAGGGGCAGGGGAGCAGGGGAGCAGGGGAGCAAGGGGGCAGGGGGCAGGGAGACAAGGGGACAAAGGGACAAGGAGGACAAGGGGACAATGAAAATAACCTTGCCCCATGCCCAATGCCCAATGCCCAATCTGCAATTCCAATATCTCGCTCAATCATCGAGCGAATGATTCAGGGCAACGATCGCCAACTAACAATGATTAACTCATTGCTAGAAATTAATTCTTGTGAAAAACAGGGTATTGAAATCAAACTCGAACCTCTACAACTTAGCACCCTAGTGGGCGAATGTTCCTCTCAGTTGGAACCTATGCTGACACAAAATCAAGCGACTCTGAAGAACTTGGTTCGGGCAGACTTACCGTTAGTAATGGCAGATGAGATTCGATTGCAGAAAGTTTTGGTCAATTTGATCGCACATGGCTTGCAAAATAATCCGCCAGGATTAAATTTTACCCTGAGCGCCACCGTTGAAGGGGGAATGATTCGCACTCAGATTCAAGATGACGGTGTGGGAATGAGTAAAGTAGAATGCGATCGCCTCTTCGATCTCCATGTCCGCGATCCTCAAGATTGCTGCTCTACAAGCATTGGCTTAAAAATGTATCTTTGTCGGAAAGTTATTAAGGCGCATGGCGGCGAAATCGGGGTTATGAGTAACCGCAAACGTGGGTTAACTTTCTGGTTTACACTACCTTTGGCAACTTCATCCGCAACAAATCGCCCATAAATCACCAAAAAATGAGAGGGTGTTATTTATAGCAATATTAAACTCTTGCAAAGGTGCTTTTTGCACTCTTGTGGGAAAAGGGACTCATGTTAAAGGGGAAGGGTTAAATACAAAACCTTTACCTTTGCCCCTTTCTCTTTTCCCGACAAATGCCAAGAAGTCTATTAAGTAAGGGAAACACCCTCAAGGTATGGGCAAAGTTGCTCGGATGCTAATGGCTACTCCATTGACAACAGTGCAAAGGTGGTGGAGAAAAACCTTTTCTGCACCAACAACAGATGAAATCATTACTCTTTACAGAGTTTGGCGTAATCGTTTTTTGTGGCAAAGATTACGTTTATGGTTATGGCTGGCGCTGATCTGTCTATTGTCTTTTACTTTGCGAGACATTTACGGACTGTTTTTTCCTTTTGCAGAGTTGCAGCCGCTGCCAGAAGTACTTAGAACTCAACGCCTGGTAATTAATGTTGCAATGCTTGCAACTATAATTATTTGCCTTGCTTTACATAAAACTAAATTAGGTCGTCATCGTCCAGATTTATTATTTTTGGGGTCTTCTTGGTCACTTAGTTTAGCGTCGCAGTTGTTTGCAACCATCAGAGGTTTCGCACTACCCGATACCATCGGTTGGTCGCTGTTGTTCTTGAGCCAAGCTGTGTTGATGCCTGTTTGCTGGATTCTTCACTTGCTAACTCAAGTGAGTGTGCTGATTTACTATTTTGGTGTGAATACAGTACTTGGGCTAAAAACACCAATCCCCGACCACCCAGGAATATATAATGTAACGTTCATTTTATATATTTTCTGGTTTTGTACTATATGTGACATCGGTGTTTATCTGTATGATCGCCTGCAACGTTCTGAATTTTTCGCCCGCCAAGAACTAGAATCTGCCTACCAAAAACTCAAGGTTGCTGAAGCTAAATATCGCAGCATTTTTGAAAATGCCGTTGAAGGAATTTTTCAAAGCAGTCCCGATGGACGTTACATTACGGCAAATCCCGCTTTAGCGAAGATTTATGGCTACTCTTTAGTAGACGACGTGACAGCAAATTTTACTGATATTGAACAATTGTACGTTGACCCAAACCGTCGGGCAGAATTTGTGCGCCTGATGGAAAAGTATGGCAGCGTTTCCGATTTCGAGTCCCAAATTTATCGTCAAGACGGAAGTATTGTCTGGATTTCCGAAAAAGCCTATACAGTCCGTGACGAACAAGGAAAACTGCTTTACTACGAAGGTTTGATTGAAGACATTACCCAGCGCAAGCAAACTGAAGAAGAACTCCGAGTGTTTTTCCATGCAGTTTCCCACGACTTACGCAACCCAGTACTGGGTACTTTAATGGTACTGAAGAATTTGCTGGCCCGTTCAGAGGAAAATATTACGATTTCCCGCTCAATTTTAGAGCGGATGATTCAAAGTAGCGATCGCCAACTGAACTTAATTAATTCGTTGATGGAAACTCATATCAGTGAGGTGCGAGGTGTTGTTTTACAACTTCAAACCGTACAATTACTGACAGTCGTCGAAGCTGCGATCGCAGATTTAGAGCCATTGCTAGAGCAAAATCAAGCCAAGCTGACAAATCTGGTGTCCGCAGATTTGCCATTAGTGAATGCCGATCCTACGCAACTATGGCGAGTTTTTTCTAACTTAATTGTCAATGCTTTGAAACATAATCCCCCAGAATTGCTTTTGACAATCAATGCTACCCGTCAGGATGGCATGATTTATTGTACTGTTAGTGATAACGGCGTGGGCATTAGTCAACAACAAAGCGATCGGCTTTTTGACCTTTACTTTCGGGGTGCAAGTATCGGTAATTCTGTAAGTTTGGGATTAGGGTTGTATCTGTGTAAGCAAATTATCCATGCTCACGGCGGCGAAATTGGGGTGAACAGTGAATTGGATGCAGGGGCGACATTTTGGTTTACCTTACCAATTAGTAGCCCACAGGATGAAGTTGCTAATTAAACCTTTTTGTTACTATAAATATTTTTTTAAATTTACAATTATTCAGGAAAAAATAAACGGATAGAACAACAAAATCCGGGTAAAATTGGCGATGTGATTTCATCATCGCCTAACAAAGTAGCAACTAAAACCAACTGTGCTTTTTCTCGCCGATAAACTTTAACTTGTTTAGTAAAACGATCGACAATCCAATACTCACGCACGCCTTGAACTGAATATAGTTTCAGTTTTGCTTCTTTATCTCGAAATTCGTTTTGTTTACCAGGGGATAAAACCTCTACTACTAACTCTGGTGCGCCTGTCAAATGTCCCGCTTCATCTTCAATTTGCGCCAGTCGTTCTCGACTTACCCAAACTACATCTGGTATAACACTATCTGCTTGCGAAAAAATTACTCCCGGAGCCACAATTGTTTCCCCTAAACCACTCGAATCTGACCAAACATCGAGTTGTCGGGCAATTTTAACACAAACTTGTTGATGACGGCGGTGAGGAGTGCGAGTCACAAAAAGTTCTCCATTAATAATTTCATAGCGCGTCCACTCGTTTTCGGGTAGAACCTCTAAATCGTGAATTGTCCAGCGTACTCCCTCAATAGCTTGGTTCATGATTGTCCCCGTTTGGCTCGTTGCCTTTGTTTAATTTTATCTTTTCTTCCAGCAAGGCAGATATTGTATTTAAATTAGAACCATAATGAAAAGCAAAAGTTCAGGCTAAACTCTGTATGCTGACATTTATTCAACTTAAACCACCTAATTACGATGCTGCGGTTACTTTTACTCTGGCGCTGACAGCAGAAGAACGCACCCGCAGCCGTCATCGTTTTGAAACTGAAGATGGTAAGGTTGTGTTTTTACATTTACCCAGAGGAACTGTTTTACACAATGGCGATATTCTACAAGAAGAAACCCATAGCAGTTTAATCAGAATTACTGCTAAACCAGAACTAGTAATGACTGCTTTTGCCCAAACATCACTTTTGTTATTACGGGCGGCATATCATTTGGGAAATCGCCATGTACCAGTAGAAATTACTCCAACTTATTTACGCTTATCTTCAGATTCAGTTTTACGTACTATGTTGGAACAATTGGGGTTAGAAGTTAAAGAGGAAATTTTACCGTTTCAGCCAGAATTAGGAGCTTATGGACAACACCATCATGCTCACTGATAGTCATCTTTTGAGTATTTTACAGTTGGCTAGCCCCGCTTTGCCTGTGGGAGCATATAGTTATTCTGAAGGTTTGGAAATGCTGGTAGAAAATGGTACGATCGCTAACCACACACATCTCAAAGATTGGTTAAAAGCAGAGTTACTCTACGGGGCAATTCGGTTAGAGGCGGCGGTGATGGTACGATCGCAGCAAGCTGTAAAAATAGGTGATATTGAGTCGCTATGCCGTTGGAATCTGTGGTTATCTGCCGTTAGGGAAACAGAAGAATTACGTACCTCTAGTTGGCAGATGGGGCGATCGCTCATCCAATTACTTGGTAAACTAGAACCGCAGATTATGCCTATTGCCAATGTTGTAGGTAATCCTTGCAATTATGCGATCGCTTTTGGTATTGCCGTTGCCCATTGGCAAATCAGCATCCAAGCCGCATTACTGGGATATTTGCACAGTTGGGCAAGTAATTTGATTACTGTTGGTGTAAAACTTATCCCCCTTGGGCAAACAACAGGACAGCAGTTATTGCTAGATTTGCAACCATTACTCAGTGCTGCGGCATTAGAAATTCTCGCGTTGAAGGACGATGAACTCGCCTGTTGTAGTTGGGGTTTATCGCTGGCGAGTATGCAGCATGAAACGCAGTATACAAGGTTGTTTAGGAGTTAGTCATTGGTCATTGGTCAAAAACTAAGTCCCAATAACCATGTACCAAGCAACAGTGACGAAGAAAAAATGACAAATGACAAATGACAAAGGACAAATAAAAATGAATGCATTTCGAGTGGGGGTTGCTGGGCCCGTGGGTTCGGGGAAAACGGCTTTGGTGGATGCTTTGTGCAAGGGGTTGCGCGAGCAGTATCAGGTTGCGGTGGTGACAAATGATATTTATACTCAAGAGGATGCTCAGTTTTTAGTGCGTTCTCAGGCGTTGGCTAGCGATCGCATTTTGGGTGTAGAGACTGGTGGTTGTCCTCACACTGCTATTCGCGAAGATGCTTCGATGAATTTGGCGGCAATTGAACAATTAGAAGAACGTTTTCTCGATTTGGATTTGGTATTTTTGGAAAGTGGCGGCGATAATTTGGCTGCTACTTTTAGTCCAGAATTGGTGGATTTAACAATTTACGTCATCGATGTTGCAGCTGGTGATAAAATTCCCCGCAAGGGTGGCCCCGGTATTACCAAGTCTGATTTATTGGTGATTAACAAAACTGACTTAGCACCTTATGTTGGTGCAGATTTAAGTGTGATGGAACGAGATGCTAAAAAAATGCGCGGCGATAAACCTTTTATTTTTACTAATTTAAAAACTCACTCTGGACTTGCAGATGTAATTAACTTTGTTTGCACCAATATCTGTTGAAAATGAATTCAGAAGTCAGAAGTCAGAATTCAGGAGTCACCATAATATCATGTCCGGTTAAAGACTTATCATTAAGGCAGCAGAGGGGCAGGGGGGCAGAGGGGAAGGGTTTTTGGGTTTTTGCATAGATTCGGTAATCATAACTAATTAGCCGGACTTGATATAATTCGTAATTAGTACCCCACGGATAAATCCGAGGGCTTGAAATATTGATGCTACGCTTTTTTTTAGTTCTTCATAAATAAATTTAGGGGCTTGTACCCTCTTTAATTACGAATTACGTAGCTTGCTTCTCGCCTTTGGCGAGTATTACGAATTACGAATTAGTAATTATTTGGTCAGAATCAAGACAACTAAATCTGCATATTTAGTGGGTGTGCAAAAACGCCGTTTATTCAGATGTTTGCAGACTCGCTACCCCCCAATACGGTTCGGATAAGCATTTTTCACAATCGAGTGTGGTCTGGGGAAAGGATAAAGGATGTATTCAAAACCAATACCTTTTCCCTTTCCCCTTTCCCCTTTAACCGAACCGTATTGCGCTACCCCCTGGCTATGCGCCACTTGTACAGAATTCATGCTGTTAGCGGATAGCTAAGGTTTAGCCCATTCTGACTCCTGACTCTTGAATTCTGTTTCTATAAAGCCTTCTGATGACGACTTCGCACCCGTTCAGCACTACCGGTAGGAATCGCAGCAATTAATTTTTGCGTGTATTCCTCTTTAGGTTCTTGGTAGATGCTTTCGGCTGTCCCTTCTTCAACAATTTGACCGCGATTCATGACTAAAATGCGATCGCTCATAAATTTCACTACACTTAAATCGTGAGAAATAAAGATATAAGTAAGCTGAAAGTCTGACTGTAATTCTTTGAGAAGATTTAATACCTGCGCCTGTACTGAAACATCTAGCGCTGAAACTGACTCATCGCAGATGATAAACTTAGGATTTAACGCCAAAGAACGAGCTATGCAAATCCGTTGGCGTTGACCGCCAGAAAACTGATGAGGATAGCGGTTAATCGCATCTGCACTCAACCCCACCCGTTCTAAAAGTTCGACTACTCGCACTCGTCGTTGTTGTTTTGTCTTCCCAACAGTGTGAATTAACAAAGGTTCCATTACCGCGTCCCCAATCTTCATCCGGGGATCGAGGGAACTAAAAGGATTTTGGAAGACTATTTGCATTTCCCGCCGCAGTTTTTGCAACCGTTCTCCTTTGAGGCTAGTAATATCTTGTTTCTCAAAGATAATCTGACCACTCATCGGTTCAATTAAGCGCAGCAAGGTTCTGCCAAGGGTCGTTTTACCGCAACCAGATTCTCCCACCAAACCTAGTGTTTCTCCTGGTTTAACATCAAAAGAAACGCCATTAACTGCCATATTATAACTTTTTATACTACCGAACACCCCACGCACTGGAAAACTAACTTTCAGGTTGCGGATTTGCAGCAGGGGTTCTTTCTCATTAAAGTTTGCCAATCTTGCAGCAATCTCTTCTTTGGTAACTTCTGTGGGTTGTGCGGGTTCTTTCGGCTGAATTACTACTTGTCCCGTTGGCGTCTCTTCTGCACTCATGTAGTCGGAAACAGTGAGTAATTTTTGGGGACGGCGGTTGAGTGTGGGGCGACAAGCTATCAAACCTTTAGTATATGGATGCTTGGGACTACTGAAAATTTGCCCAGAAGTACCAGATTCGACAACTTTACCTCTATACATTACCGCTACTTGGTCAGCAATTTCTGAAATTAGCCCCAAATCGTGGGTGATGAAAATCATTGCCATGTCACGGCTTTGCTGCAATTCTCGCATTAACTCCAAAATAGTCGCTTGCACCGTCACATCCAAAGCTGTGGTTGGTTCATCGGCGATTAAAATTAATGGGTTGCAAGAAATTGCCATTGCAATCATCACCCGTTGCAACTGACCTCCAGAAAGTTCATGAGGATAGCGTTCCAGCATGGCTTCTTTGTGTTCTTTAACCAACTGTGCCAACTTTGATGGTTCTGGTTTAGATAATTTGGCGTTGGTTTGATGCCAAGTTTCGATATACTGCTGCTGGATCTCCTCATCGCTAGGTAGAAGTTTAACCTCTTGCAGACCTGCGATCGCAATTTGTCGTGCTTGAGCTGCTGACACATTTTGATGCCGCATAATCGCTTCTGTTAGCTGAAACCCGATGTTATAAACCGGATTAAGCGAACTCATCGGTTCTTGAAAAATCATGGCGATGTCGCCACCCCGGTGTAACTGCATTTGCTCAGGAGGCAATGTTACCAAATCGATGGGGTTGCCATTTTCCTGCGGACGAAACCAGATTTCACCGCCACTCACTATGCCAGGAGTTTGCAACAAACCCATCACAGCTAAGGCTGTCACCGATTTACCACTCCCCGATTCTCCTACTATTCCTAGAGTTTCACCTCGATGCAGCGCAAAGGAAATACCATCCAATGCTCTGACAGTGTTGCCATCACCGGGAAATTCAACTTGGAGATTGCGAACCTCTAGGACAGTTTCTCTCATAGGAGTTGGGTAGGAATTCTAACTTAAAATTATCTGGATTTTAGCAAGAGTTTTGATGTATATGTAAGTAAATTATGGTATTTACACTTTTTGGCAGTTTTATCACATACTTCCACAATATACAAGCATTTGTGATATAGAACTGCTTGTGACTTTGGCAAATTGCGATCGGGTCATGGTATCCTCTTTTTTCAGAGTTCCAGTCTTTACATAACAGCATTAACTACAGAAAGTTGCTACCACGAACAAAACAGCAAGGAGAGCAAATCCGTAAATTGGTTAAGGAGCGTTGCCAGTCTGCAATGTTAAGTTATGCTTTTGCAGTGCTTGTTCTCGTTTTCCTGATTTGACATCTCCAGTGAGCATTGCCATAGAACAGCAGTATTTTATAAATCGTCATTACTTTTATCTTGCACCACCATCTTCTTGCCAAAATCAAAGTCTAAAAACATGATTATTGTATAGGGTGGGCAATGCCCACTCTACCTTATCAACAATAGTGCAAGATGTTAGTTATTCGAGCTAATTTTCTGAGTCGGATTTGTTGGTCTTAGTGGAGTCGGAACGCCCACCTAACAAACCGAAAATAGCTCCACTTCCCATCAGCCAAGTGTTTTGTGTAGTTTCAAACATTCCTTTTTGGGGTTTAGTAGGCGTGGGTTGGCTGGCAAGCCAGAGAGATATACCACCTGACAGGAGAGTAATACCAACAACTGTTAGAAAGATAAGCTTGAAGCTAGTAGGTTTCATAATTACAATTACTTCGTTAAACTTTGACTATCTTCAGTTTCCTACTCAGATGTCCGTTACTCTGACTGAGGTTGTCCGCGCATCTGTCCGACTTTGCAACTGAGTTCGTATTTCGTGTCTGACTTGTAAAAGATATTTTAGAATGAGCAATGATGACAACAAGAAGCATATAAATATACGGGTAAGTCTAATGAATCGAGGAACACTCAGGGCTTCAGAAGCAGGAATCGACAGGGCAAAAGCAGCATTGAACCAGGAGTGTTTAACCCAGAAGGCACTGGCTGAAGATATTGGTATTGCTAGATCAACTGTTAGCAAATTCTTTAAGGGAGAAACTATTGATCGCTCCAAATTTATTGATGATATTTGCCGCAGACTAGACTTGGACTGGAATGAGATCGTTCAGCGACCAGAAAATATCGATCCCGATAAGACTAAACTACAGCCAGGTTACAACAATCGTGATAAAAATTCTGACATTGATGATTTAGTTACAAAAGTCAGAAGGAAAAGACGAAGTAGCGTCCAAAAGTTGTACGGCACTATGCGCGTGCTGGACATGGATCAACCTATTGGGTTAGAAGAGGTATATACAAATGTTAATATCCTTGAAAGAATTATTAGCCGTCGTCGTCTAGGTCTTTCGGACTTGCAACAGAATTGTAATCAAGTTAATTTTGATCGATTTGGTCTTGGAAGGATATCTGAAAAACGGGTAATTGGCACTAAAGCTGTAGAAAAATATTCAAAATTAGTAGTTTTAGGTAAGCCAGGAGCAGGCAAAACAACTTTTTCGAAATATTTAATAATTCGATGCAATTTAGGTGATTTCCAAGCTGATAAAGTTCCTATTTTTATTACTTTAAAAGATTTTGCTGAAACAGATCAACTATTAGGAAAAATTGGTACTAAAAATTCTAAAGAGTACCCAAGTTTATTAGATTATATTTTTTTACAATTTGCTAAACATAATGTTACCCCTGATCAAGTAGAAAACATATTAACCCAAGGTAGAGGATTGATATTACTTGATGGATTAGATGAAGTTAGAGAGGATAGATTCTAGTAGAATTATCAAACAGATTAAAGATTTTTCCGATAAATTCAATACTAATTGGTTTGTTATAACTTGTCGAATTGGAGCAAAAGAGTATGTATTTGAACATTTTACAGAAGTAGAAGTTGCAGATTTTGACATCAATCAAATATGTACTTTTGCAAAAAAATGGTTCCAAATTAAAGATGTAATTAAAGTTGATAAGTTTATTCAAAAAGTGAAAGAAAATGAACCAATACAGGAATTAGCAACTAGTCCTCTATTGCTGACATTACTATGTTTAGTTTTTGGGGAAAAAGCAGATTTTCCTTCTAATCGTTCAGAACTTTATAAAGAGGGTTTAGATATTCTTTTGAAAAAATGGGATGCAAAACGTAATATTGAACGGGATAAAATATATGAACAATTATCCTTGCAGCGTAAAGAAGACCTACTCAGCCAAATTGCAAGGCTCACTTTTGAGAGAGGTGACTATTTCTTTAAACAAAAAGAACTAGAACAATATATTGCTGACTATATTCAGAATTTGCCCGAAGCAAAACTTGATCCAGAAGCTCTTAGACTAGATAGCGAAGCAATACTAAAATCCATTGAAGCTCAACATGGATTGTTAACTGAACGCGCACGCGGAATTTACTCGTTTTCCCATTTAACATTTCATGAGTATTTCACCGCACGAGAGATAGTTTTTGGGTTAGAACCTTTAGAAAAAGCTTTAAAGGATTTAAGTAGCCACTTCATCGAACCTCGTTGGCGTGAAGTTTTTTTGTTAACTGTAGGGATGCTTCGTAATGCAGATTATTTGTTGAGTTTAATGAAACGAAATATTGATAGTCTTATAGAGAATGATGAAGATTTACAAAACTTTTTAAACTGGATAAGCCAAAAGTCTCATAAAATAGGCTCTTTCTATAAACCATCAGCTGTTCGAGCCTTTTATCTCGCATTTGATCTTGCGCGTGCATTGTCTCTTGAACGAGTAACTAATCAAATTATAGATTTTGCTAAACAGCTTGCTACAGACTTAATTTTTGAAGAAACAATAACAATTAGCCTTGAAAACATTCGAGAACTTATTGTAGAACTAGATTTTGATTTTGGTTCTACTATTAATCCAGATCGAACACTTGCCTTTGCAATCGATAATGATCTCACTATTAACAGAAATGGGGAACTTGTTCTTCAAGAATTTAATGAAATTAATGATTTGGATACTTTGACTTCTATTGAGGCAGTTGAAGATGAATTGAGTTTACTTCAAGAGATTAATTTAAGTATTTCAGAAATCGAGGCTGAAAATACTGGATATATGGCTGATATAGAAGAACTTGAAGCAAAACGTGCAATCATAAAAAAACAAGTTAAAGACATTGAAAAAGAACAATTAAAAGCCGAAGAAAATGAAATTGATGAAATTAAAGATACATTAGAAGAAATTAATGATGAACTTGAAGAAATAAATGAGGAGATAGATTCTTACAAAGAAGGGATTGAGGAATTAATGGGGCAGTTACAATTTTCACTAGATGAAGCCAATATTGATATAGAACAAGTTGAAGATGAAATAATTTTTGAAAAGATACACTCAGAACTTGGATTGAAGATCCAAACTCTTGAGCAGCGGCTTAGTGAACTCAGAAAACAAGAATCTCAACAGGAGTTCGATTCTAACTTATCTCTTAATAGTTTACTGTCTAACTTATTATTAAAGGTTAAAGCACAATTGCCTGATCCAGGTATTTTTGGAATATCGTTTGAAAACTGGTGGTTGGAGAACGGGACAGATTGGGCTAAAAAATTAAGAAATCGGGTATGTAAATTAATAATTGATTTCCGTAACTTGGGATATGATTGGCAATTCAATAATCAACAAATGAAACTATTAAATCAATATTATGATGGTAATGAGTTATTAGTCGATTGTCTTAATAGCGATTGTTATATGAGTCGCCTAATTCGTGAGAAAATTGAGGGAACCTTACTATTGCCTATTGCTGAAATTGAGCAAAGCCCCTCTTATAAAAAAGTTTAGTTTATAAATGAGAAATGTAAACATAGGAGATTTTAAATGATTTATAATATAGTGATGTTTGATTTTAGACTGAAATCAAATGTACAATCCAAAATCAAAAATTCTCAGTTTAAGCTAACTTAAATAACCTGCTAATACTAAAAATTATTGGCAGTAAATCCTTAACTCAAGCCCCTCTCTTGATAGACATCTCCAAATCTAGCATCATAGTCAATGCCTTAGCTAATAGCGATAGCTAATCGCTGCTTCTAGCCTCCAAAAATATTTGCCGCCGCTGTGCCACATCATATTTTTGCCAAAATTGACAAAATGTAAGAAGCTGAGGCAATGGAAATAGAGATTAAAATAGAATTAGTAAAGGTAGGATTTACTTGATTAGAAGGTTCTATGATGACTTTACAAGAAATTATTAATTCTATTGAAAGTTTGCCCACAGAAGATCGAGAGTATTTATTTGAGTTTCTTCGCCAGCAACGAGTTGAGAATCGGCGGGTTGAAATTTTGGCTAATGCTCAGGAAGTAATGCAGGCTTTTAAGGATGGGACAGCTCATAGAGGAAGCGTTGATGATTTGATCGCTGATTTACTCGGAGATGATGATGGAAGTTGTCTGGAGTAGTGGATTTAAGCGCTCTTTTAGGAAGATTACAAAGAAAAACCCGCAATTAAAGAATCAAATTGTTAATGTATTAAGGCTTTTGGCAGATGATCCATTTACACCGTCTTTGAAGTCTCATAAATTAACAGGAAATTTAGCGGGTTTGTGGTCTTGTTCTGTTACTTATGATTGTAGAATTATCTTTAATTTCTCTGAGGATGATAAGTTGTTAGAAATGGTTATTTTATTGATTGATATTGGCAGCCATGATGAAGTTTATTAAATTATAAAATAGAGGCTGAAGCTTATACCAATTCTTTATGAAGCTGCGCTAAATAAGGCTTCAAGGATAAAGTCATAGGAAGTCACAGAAGCAATCATCTCAGGTGTAATTACTTTTAGGACATCAGTTAATTTCTGCTGTAATTGTGCAAGGGTTTTACAGTTTTCCCATTGGAGTTTCGATTTGAGAAATTCCCAAAACCGCTCAATCAGGTTAAGTTCGGGAGAGTGCGGAGGTTGAAAAATCGGGATAATGTTATCAGGGTAATCAAGAGTTTTGGCTTTGTGAAAGGAGCCTTGATCAAACTGGATAACCGCGATATCATCACCAAGTTCAGCAGACACTAGTTCTAAAAAGTGTTGGAAACAATCAGCATTGAGGTAAGGAAACTCATAGAAAAAGCTATAGCCACGCTTGCGGTTCTACGACACCATATAAATAAAAGTTCTCACGCCGCCACTGGCTGTGTCCTAAAGGTTTAATTCCTTTTGCAGTAATTAAACGTCCAGTAATTGTTTTGAGTCCTAAACGAGTTTCGTCTTCACACAGATACCTCACACGCTTGGCATCTCCAAATTCTGACTGCAAAAACTTCAGCGCTAGGGGAAGTTTTTTTTAAAGTGAGACTGACTTAGAGGGTCTTGTTTGGTGCTTTGAGGACGAGGAACTTTCAGTTTGGCTTGAAGTTGATAGCGAACTAACTGATACACCGTTTTATAACTTATGCTGAGTCCCAATTCGGTCTTGAGCCATTGTTGAATTTGACTATAGCTATGAAATCCTTGTGGCTCGGACAATCTTTGTTTTAAACGCTCCAAATTTTCTCCTTGAACAATCGGCTCTTTACCTGGCGCATGTTTCACTGACAGTAAGCCTTCTCGTCCTCCATCTTTATACTTTCTCATCCAACGAGTTATGGTTGCTTGGTCACGTCCTAGACGTTCTGCGATCGCCTGCCTACTTGTCACTTGTCCACTCTTTAACCAGTAGAGCATTTGTAGTCGTTCTTTACTACTTGCTTGTATGACATGTTTAAGGGCTTTTTCCAATTCTTCTTGGCTCTCTTTTATCTCAATAAGTAATCTCATACCCATAAAGTTTTAACCAAATGCACCTACCGCATATTTTGGCGCATCTTCATACAGAATTGGTATTAGGATTTAGAAATTAAAATTCTCTATCCATAACTGCTCGATAACTAAACTAAGCGATGTCTCATAACTAGATGCAAAGCGTCAACGCAGACAAAAAAATAGCACACCCTAAAGGATGGCTATTTGTAGAAATTGTCTAATCGTAATCATTAGTTAGCAAATTGAATACACGCTTAACTACCAACTTTAGAACGGAATATCATCTGGATCTGGTTCTTCCTCTTTCACTGCTGGATAAGTGGTTCGCTCATAATTTGTCGGTTGGGGTACGGGTTCGTAAGTTTTCGCTTGGGGAGCAACGCCAACAGGATTTGTCGCTGGAGTAGGCGCTGGACGTGGTGACTCGTAAGTGGGAACCTCTTTCTGTGCAGGACGAGATGCTGATGGTTGTCGTGGAGCGGTTTCAGTGAATGATGGAGTTGCGGTTGCTGAGGGCAATGGATCGGTATTAAAACTACCTCCAACAGATTGAATTTGTTGTACTGTCAATTCAGCGCGTTTTTCTTTAAAACCTTCCATCGCAACAGTATTCATAGTTAAACGCCCTACCAGGATGACGCGATCGCCTTGGTGGTAATTTTGCTGAATTTCTGTCGCTAAATTCCCCCAGCCGACAACTTTTAAGGTAGCTGGGGGATCTTCTGGTTTCTGGGAATTGGGAAACTGCACCAGCATTTCCGTGACTCCCAGATTATCTGCTGTATAACGGAGTTGCGGCTCGTTCATAATTTCCGCCATCAAAACGCAGCTGTTCATTAAAATTACTCCTGACTGCAAAAAGTACTGATTGAAAAAGAGGGGTTTTTCTATGTAGTGCCAATTAATATCTAAATATGTTTAATTGTTTGCATTTTTTAATAATGCGTGAGTTTTTAGTCCTTTCTAGCATAAAAGCCAAGCGATCGCTTTGAACAGCATTGAGTATACCGTTCGCCACCCTCGCTTGACTAAATTGAGCATTCAATTCTGCATAGAAGAGTAGTATAATTGTACCACTAAGTTAATTAAATAGAAAAAATTTTTGGCAAAAATTAAGCCTTGACGTGAACTGGAAAAACACCCAAGGCGATCAACTTGGCTGGAAGATCGCGCAAGATGGGTAAGCGCAAAAATGCAGGTGGTGCAAAGGTGCGATTTGAGGTGATAACCGGGGCCAATACCCGCTTTTGGATCAAAGTTTGAAACGCCTGAATAATGCGTGTAGGCAACTCGCGTTGACGTTGTACTTTTGCTAGGTCACTCAGTTGTACTTGTCGGTTTTTGAGCGGTTTGCTAAGTACATTCGCCGCGACTACAGCATCCTGAATCGCGTAATTAATGCCGACTCCACCAACAGGGGACATTATATGAGCTGCATCACCAATCAGTAATAGTCCCGGATGATACCAGCGTTTGACGCGGCTGGACTCGACTGAGAGAAAAGCTACTTGTGACCAGTCATGTAAATTTTGAATGCGTTGCTGGAATTCTGGCACCACTTCCACAACCGATTTTTTTAATTCCTCCAAACCCGCAGCCCGCAGTTGTTGATAGCCTCCTTTAGGAATAACATCGGCAATTTGCCACTCATCACCACGGTCAAGCATGGCGATTAGCTTACCTTGACCAAAGCGCCCCATTCCCCCTTCAGGGTCTTCTGGCTGACGCGGTAGGCGAAACCAGAGGACATCCATTGGCGGCGAAGTTTCGATTGATTCAAACTCACCCAAGTGGCGTAAACGTGAGTGGCGACCGTCTGCACCAACTGTCAGTATTGCGCGAATTTCGTGCCAACCACCGCCTCCTCGATAGCGGACACCTTGAATCACGCCATTTTCACTAATTAATTCCTGCACATTCGCACCCATTACTAGATGGAAACTAGGATATTTTTGTGCTTCTTGGGTGATGAACTCCAAGAATTTTACCTGGGGAAGCATTGTAATGTAGGGATAATGGGTTTTCAGATGGCTAAAATCTGCGAATGTGAGAGTATCTTGAGGAGTTTGAATACTAATTTGGCGCATTTTGGTATGGGGAAGTTCTAACAAGCGATCGCTTAATCCCAATTCCTCTATAATTTCCATCACCGATGGATGAATTGTATCGCCGCGAAAATCGCGATCGAAGTCTTTGTGTGCTTCCAGCAGCATCACCGAAATGCCTTGACGCGCTAACAACAGCCCCAATACTGCTCCTGCTGGTCCCCCACCCACAATGCAACAATCTGTAGTTTGTACATCTACAATGTCATGGACAGGATTAATACTTGGGTCTTGGGAAAGATTTTTAGGTACATCGGTAGTCATCACAACACCTCTTGATAGCCCTAAAATTTAGAATAGTTTGCTTTTGATACTGCAAGCTGTTTTTTTAACTTTTCGTATTTACCCCGAAGGTGTATTATGATGGGCGCTAAACTGTCATTGGTCATTAGTCCAAATCCAATGCCCAATGCCCCATGCCCCATGCCCAATGCCCAATCCCCAACGACAATAATTAGTTGTGTCCCAAGTTATTTTAGAAAACGTTTATAAAAGTTTTTCCTCGCGTAAAGGGGAAAGTGTTACCTCACAAACCCAATCTCCCCTCACGCCTGGGGAAAAAATCGATGTAGCCCAAGAACGGGCGGAAAGTGTCAATGTTTTGCGGCGGATTAATCTAACGATCGCAGACGGTGAATTTATGGTGCTGGTAGGCCCTTCTGGATGTGGTAAAAGTACCTTGCTGCGGTTAATCGCCGGGTTAGAAGTGATGACTGGCGGTAATATCTGGATAGGCGATCGCTTAATCAATGACCTACCACCCAAGGAACGCGACATCGCAATGGTGTTTCAAAATTACGCCCTCTATCCTCACATGACGGTGTATGACAACATCGCTTTTGGGTTGCGCCGCAGGGAAAGCAGAGGAGCAGAGGAGCAGGGGAGGCAGTGCGGTCTTGGGGGTTTCCCCCAGGAGCAACTGCCGTCGAGCAGAGGAGATACTTCCTCGTCTCTTTATTTTCGGACGTGGGCGGAAAATCTTTTTGTAGGAGCGACCAGAAAGTTACCTAAAAGATTGCGCTACACTTCTGACAAAGAACGGGCGGTGGATGAACAGGTGCGTAGTGTTGCTCAACTGTTACAAATCGAAACATTGCTGAATCGCTTACCCAAACAACTATCTGGGGGACAAAGACAACGGGTTGCATTGGGAAGAGCGATCGCACGTGACCCGCAAGTATTCTTAATGGATGAACCGCTTTCTAACTTAGATGCCAAACTACGAGCGGAAACCCGCGCCCAAATTGTCAAATTGCAGCGCCAACTGGGGACAACGACGATTTACGTTACCCATGACCAAACAGAAGCGATGACAATGGGCGATCGTATTGCGATTATGTCTGAGGGTAAAATTCAGCAAGTTGCATCTCCCTTAGAACTTTATAATCGTCCTGCCAACCTTTTTGTAGCAGAGTTCATTGGTTCGCCACCGATGAATTTTATTCCTGTAGAATTTCATGCTCCGCAGTTGATTACTCATTCGCAATTGCGTTTCACTCTGCCAGAAGTTTGGGGAAAAGCTTTACAAAAATATGATGGAAAAACTTTAATTTTAGGCATTCGCCCAGAACACTTGAATTTGAGTATGCCTGCCACCAAAAATCTACCAGTGCAAGTAGATTTGGTAGAAAATCTCGGTAACGATTCCTTTCTTGCTGTTAAGATTGCCGAACCAGGATCTCAAAGAGCCACTACAGCTAAATCCTTGCAAGTGCGAATCCCACCAGACCGATTTGTAAAAGCTGGTGAGCAACTATGGTTATCGCTAACTCCAGAGAAAATTCACTTTTTTGATCCGGAAACTGAGTTAGCGATATTTCCCTAAAAAACACGCTAAAAAACAATCGCCAAATTTACCTTTTTAAAACTAGGTAATTAAATTATAGGTAATTGTAATTTTTGCCAGCCAATGCCGCATAAAAATTATTTTACGGGACATTGGCTTTAAAATATTAATTTAGGGTAGTTATCTTATTTATTTGTCATGGATTCGTCTGTTTTTTTACTTTCCTTTAACTCTAATTGCTGAGAGTAATGTAGAACAATCTTTTCTATAATTAGAAATACGTCTTCAAATGCTCCAAAATCAAAATCATTGAAACTTTCTTTTTTATTAAATATATTCTCGGCAAATTGATTTTTAGATAGCGCAACATTTTCATGCTTTTCATTAAAGATATCATTATCTATAATTTTTAATTCTTTAGATTGAAATTTATTCTTATCATTGCAGTGTAAATTTTGTTCAATATGTCTACCACTTCTAGAATTGAATTCGTTGTTGAGGAACAATCTTCGACCATCAGCATCTTGCCTTTGAATTTCTTTATCCTGATAGTAAAGTTCAATACAAATACTGCTATCATTTTTACGATGTCGAGGTATTGGTAAGGCAAATGAGTACACTCCATTTCCCCAGTGCTTAAATCCTACAGTCTCATTATGTACATTTTTTATTATTCCTGGTTCGTCTCTATCAAAAATTGCAATTATAGGTTGAGACTGTTTTGTTTTACAGTATTGATTGCACATTTGCTGCAAGTCACTACTGCCTTGCTTTTGTGGATCTAAGTCGTCTTTAAAATCAATTTTAAAATCAAATAATCTTCCTTGGCTTTCTAAGCATTCTAGAGCAGATTTTAGATGCTTTATATCAGTTTTACCTTCAGTCCATATAGTAGCTTGAATAGATAATTTTTTAGTTTCTAGCGAATTATCAATATTATTAATATTTAATTTTTTATCACTTACTAATTCAGGAGCAAGTCGTTTTAACCATATTAAAAAATTTAAGTATATTTGGTCGTCTTTACCTCTAACTGCGCCAACAAACTCAATCTTACTCTTAACAATATATTGAAATGATTTTTGATTATTATGAAAATAATACTTTTTATCAAACTTATTCCAGAATTCCGCTTGAGCATTATCAAGTCCATACTTTTCCCACGCATGAAGCATTGCACGAATTTGACGAATATACTTACGTTTAACATTAAGTTTATTGTTAACTGTAATTCCAGTAACTTCTTGATGTTTATATCTACTGTATAGTCTCGATTTAGATTCATTAACTATAAAACCATTACCCTCAATGATTTGTTTGAGGTCATCACTTAAAATTAACTTTTCTTGTTCTTCTGAAAACCAAGCTAAATGTCCAGGAAATTTTGATCTAGAAGTTGAAAATGTGATGTCATCAGCATACCTTGTATACATACACTGATACTTTTGTGCCAGACGTTGTAGCTGGGAGTCTAACCTAGCTGCAATCATATTTGAGACAATTGGTGATGTCGGTGCGCCCTGCGGGAGCTTATTTTCATGACAACATATTTGAGCTAATACTGTAGCGGTTTCCTCTGTACAATTATATGGAGATGCCATGAGAAGACCGCGAACTCTACCAAAATTAATAGAAGAGAAAAAATCTTTAATATCTAAATTTAGAACATAACGCTGCCGAAGATGTTCTCTAGCATTTGTCACGATACTCTTACCAACAACAAAGCCATGTGTAGAAGGTTTAGGTTGATATACACATTTTAGAACTTGATTCAGTTTTCGCTGAATAATTTTTAAGCATGATTGCGGAACTGAAATAGTTCTATATCCACCCGTTTTTTTCGGAATTTGAAATGTTGTGTATGCCTTATCGCGAGGATAAATATATAAGTGGTATCTCAGCCGATAATCGCTAATTTCCAACAACTTAGCAATATCTTTACGTGTTTTTAGTTGATAAAAACTTTCTTTTAATTCTTCTTCTGTCAAACTTAAACTAGTAGTACCCATGCTCATCAAAATTACATAGGAAGGTTAGATACTTGCAATATATTTCAACTTACTGCCCACAATCTAACCGTGGGACAAACCAAAGATGAGTAAAGGCACATACGTTGTCCTTTAAAATATGCCGCCGCAGGATCAACAGCGGAAATTAATAGTTTTTGCAAATATCTAATACCAATTTAATGTGAAGTTGCACATATCTTGATCCCCCTAAATCCCCCTTGAAAAGGGGGACTTTGATAGATGTTTTTCCGGTTCCCCCCTTTTTAAGGGGGGTTAGGGGGGATCGAATTCTATGCAGCTTT